>NZ_BADV01000066.1:0-129186 GCF_000238895.1 Pseudoalteromonas sp. BSi20429
TATAGATGCTAGCGCATTTGAAAACGGCCAAACCTTTGCTATTGATTACGTACGTGTTTATCAATGTGCGTCAAACCCTGAAACAGGTAAAGGCTGTGAAACTATTCGCCCGGGTTACAATAGCCTAGACGATGCATTGCTTGAAGGCGATGCACCAATTCCTAGCCCACCTTCGACAGGCATTGCAACACCACTGACTATTTTTGGTGAGTCATTTAATCCAAATTGGCCTGCATGGGATTGTTGTGGAGGATCTACTCCCGCTATTGTTGCAGATGAAACCCAAGGTGATGTAGTTGAATTTGTAGTAGGTGCAGAACCCACTGTAATGGGCTTTATTAGCCGTGAGATTTTTATTACTGACGAAGCAGGAAAAGCCAGCCCGTTTGATGCTTCTCCAATGCTGGATGAAGGTTACGTTCGTTTTAAAATGAAAGTAACAAATGCACCAGGCACTGCTGATGCAGCTTGGCTTGTAAAACTTGAAAGTAATGAAGGTTCTAGCGCATTAGAAATGCCGATTACAGATAGCATTGAAGGCGAAAGTCCTGTTGTTGGCCAATGGCAAACTTATACATTTTTATTAAAAGATCTAGATGCTGCAAATTTAGATATTAGTGCAATTGATGTGATCATGGTGTTTCCAGCATGGGGCGCAGGTGAAGGCGCTGTTTATTTAATTGACGATGTTGAGATTACTCAAGATAACTTAGGCGTATCACCTGAGCTTACTATTTTTACTGATGAGCAAAATCTAGCATGGCCAATGTGGGATTGTTGTGGTGGCTCAACCCCTGTTGAAGCTATGGATGATGAAGAGCATGGTTTAACCGCAGAATTTAGCATTGGTGCAGAGCCTACTGTAATGGGCTTTAATAGCCGCACATCGTCAGGTGGCGCAGGTGAATCGTTTGATGCTAGTAGCATTTTAGATGAAGGCGTTATTCAATTTGATTTAAAAGTAACGTCTGCACCGAGTGACCCAACTACACCGTGGTTGTTTAAAGTTGAGTCAAACGAAGGTGACTCTGCAGTAGAGCTTGAATTAACGGCAAGTGTTGAAGGCGTAGCGCCAGTTACTGGCGAGTGGCAAACATATACGTTTAAGCTGTCTGATCTTGCAGCTGCTGGCTTAGATGTAAGTACTATAGATGTACTAATGATTTTCCCAGCGTGGGGTGCAGGTGAAGGCTCTGTTTACCGTGTAGATAACGTTAAGATTTATAATCCAAATGCAGCGCCAGCTGCAACGGGTGAGCTTACTGTATTTAAAGATGCAGCTGCCGATCAGTGGAGTATTTGGGATTGTTGTGGTGGCTCTACACCAACAACAGAAACCGATGATGACGCGCATGGCGCAGTAGCGCAATTTAGCATTGGTTCTACTGCTACAGTAATGGGCTTTATTGCTGATGAAGACGTATCGTTCGATGCCTCTGCAATACTTGAAAATGGTGTAGTTCAATTTGATATGAAAGTTGTATCAGCCCCTTCAGATATTGACGCACAATGGCTATTTAAAATTGAATCAATTGGTACATCGAGTGCCGTAGAGCTTGCTTTATCTAGCAGTGTTGAAGGCCAAGTACCTGTAACGGGCGAATGGCAAACATACACCTTCCCTCTTCAGCAATTATTTGATGCCGGCTTAGACATTAGCGCATTAAACGTAATTATGGTTTTTCCTAGCTGGGACATGGGCGATGGCGCGCTTTACCGTATAGACAACGTGATTATTGCAAATCCATAAAACACACACCAATAGGCGCTTAGCGCCTATTGCTACACAACAACATTTTATAAAGCAGAGCTATTATGAACACATTCAATTTTAAAAAGAGCCAACTTGCGGCTTCTGTGTCTCTCATCATTGCTGCAAGCACATTAAACACAGCTATTGCGGCAGAAGCAGAAACAAGCGTTTCATCTGATGTAGAAGTTATTGAAGTAAAAGGTATTCGTGGTTCACTTATTCGTTCTATGGATATGAAACGCGACTCTTCTGGTATTGTAGATGCTATCTCGTCTGAAGAAATGGGTAAATTCCCAGATACCAACTTAGCAGAATCATTACAACGTATTACCGGCGTATCGGTGAGCCGTGCAAACGGTGAAGGTAGCCAAATTACAGTACGTGGTTTTGGCCCTGAGTTTAACTTAATTACCTTAAATGGCCGCCAAATGCCGGGCACAGGTTATACACGTTCGTATAACCTTGAAAACATCGCCTCTGAAGGTGTAAGTGCCCTTGAAGTATTTAAAACAGCACGTGCAGACGTGCCAAGCGGTGGCTTAGGTGCAACGGTAAATATTTCTACTGGACGCCCTTTTCAAAAGCCGGGTCAGAACTTTTCAGCAACCGTTAAAGCAAATCACGACTCGTCAAACGAAGCTGGCGATGACGTAACACCAGAGTTTTCTACTGTTTACAGCAATACTTTTGTAGATGACACTTTTGGTTTTGGTTTTTCGTTTTCGCACCAAGAGCGTGACTTTCAAAAACAAAGTGCCAATATTCAAGGCTGGCAAGCAAACGTAGACCTACCTGATTTAGATAGCAGCAACGTTGTTGATAACCGTACAGATACATCAGGTAACTACTACTTCCCTAAAGACATGAACTACTCTATTGAAGATGTAGAACGTGAACGTACAAACGGACAAGTTACTTTTCAGTTTGCACCGGTAGATGGCTTTGTAGCAACACTTGATTACACCGCAAGTAAAGCTGTAACAGGTTCTCAAAGTATTGGTTGGGGTATTTGGAACGACTTTGGTAGCAATATTAATGGCTACGAACTAGATGAAAATGGTACAGCTGTTTATGCTGATATTAGCGGTAACGATGCATCATTCACAGCTAATAAAGGTACTACAGAAGTAAAAGCGCGCTCTCTAGGTTTAAATCTAGATTGGGAAATTAACGACACGTGGCACGTAGAGCTTGATTACCACGACTCTAAAAACGAAACTGATAACGGCGCCGACAAAGGGCTGGGAAGTGCCGGCCAAGTAATTTTAGGTTCGGATCAGCTAGCTAATAAGATTTATGATTACCGTACGGGCGAAGTACCCAGTGCACAAGTTAATTGGTTAAATGGCACAAGTGAATTAACGCCTGGCGAAATTGATTCAAACTTTAGTCAGTTTATTCATTCACCAGGTGAATCAAACATTGAACAATTACAGCTACATACAACATGGTATAACGAAAGCTATGACATTGGTTTAGTTAAAGTTAAATTTGGCGCATCACGTACAGAACAAAACACCGGTGGTTACACCGCGTGGAGTGGTTTAGTAGGTGGTCCAGGCTTTAACCCATCGTATACAGAAATATTCCCAGATAGTATGTTTACCCGCAACGACACATCAGGCCTTTTAGATCAGTTTGATGGCGGCGGCAGCGACTTACAACCTGGTTACTACTATACCTATGACTTTGACGAAGCTGTTGCGCGCCAAATTGCGTATTTAACGGCTGATGTAACGGGTGGCGATGCATATACAGCTAATGCATACGCAGACGGAATAGATAGCGAGAGCTACGTAGAAGAAATCACTAATAGCTTTTATGTTCAATCAAGCTGGGAATTTGACGTAAGTAACTACTACGTAAAAGTAAATGCAGGCCTACGCTATGAGCAAACAGACGTAACAAGTACTGTGCGTCAACGCGTTGAAGATCAAGTTAATTGGATCAGCGCTTCAGAGTGGATCATGCAATACGCTGCTGGCGGCGATGATAACTTCTTAGAGCAACAAGGTGATTACGATGTTTTACTGCCTTCAATCGACGTAAGTGTTGATTTAACTGAAGACGTAGTAGCCCGCGTATCTTGGGGTAAAACAATGTCGCGTGCACCACTAGGTAATTTAGCCGGTGGTCGTAGTTTAACAGGCAGCCCAAAACCAGGTTCTCGTACAGGTGGCCAAGGTAATACAAACTTATTACCGTTTGAATCAACAAACCTTGATTTATCACTTGAGTATTACTACGCAGAAGGCAGCTACGCATCTGTTGGTTACTTTAAAAAAGATGTTGATAACTTTATTCAAACCACCATTACGCAAACCACTATTGATGGCTTGCACGATATTTTAAACGGCCCTCGTTACTTACAAGCCGTAAGCGATATTGAATCACGTGGCGAGCAAGCAACAACCGACGCTATTTTTGCACAAATGATTGCCAGCGGTTACGGCAATGCAAATGGCGTTATTGAGCCAAACAGCGACGATCCGCTAATTACATGGAATATTAGCCAACCGCAAAACACCGACAGTAAATCGGTAGATGGTTTTGAAGTTGCAGTTCAACATCTAATTGGTGAAACCGGTTTTGGTGTAGGTGTTAACGCGACGTTTGTAGATGGCGACGTTGAATTTGATAGCGAAAGCCTTGACCAACAAGCACCACTTACAGGCTTAAGTGACTCAGCTAACTTCCAAGGCTTTTACGAAAAAGACGGCCTATCAGTTAAAATTACTTATGCATGGCGCGACTCATACCTAATTGGTGTTGGCCAAGCACAAGGTTCAGCTGATGCGCCTCCGCAATATGCTAAAGCGTATGGCCAATGGGATATGAGCGTAAACTACGATGTAAACGAAAACGTAACGGTATTTTTTGATGGCATAAACTTAAATAATGCAACCGAAGAAGGTTACGGACGTTACGAAGAGCAGTTCTTATTTGCTAATCAATACGGTCCTCGTTACTCAATTGGTGCTCGTTACACGTTCTAACTAAATTTCCTTTAGTAAAAAATGCAAAAAAACCGCTCACTGAGCGGTTTTTTATTGCCTTAACTCTTAGTTATTTACCAGTAATGAGCTGTTAACCTCCGACCTTTGGTAAAGGCTTCTTACTTAATATTTCAAATGTAATTAAATCCACAAGCATTGAATAAACCACATTATTATTAATAAAAATAACAAAAAGCTCCCCGTCAGAATTTAAACCTGATTCAACTATACGATTATAATCTGTAATAATTTCAGTGTAATTAGAGCCATCAACTTTACTTAAAGCAAAAGTCCGATTGTCGGTGTTATCCAATTTATTATCTAAATTTGTATCACTATTTATTACTTCATAAGAGATAGCGCGGGTGGCTGACCTTTCATTAAACTCATCATCTACAAGTGGCATTATATCTATAATCAACTGATCTATAGATTTAAATAACCAAACAGAGTTATTCGTAATGCTATTAGTGAAGAGAACGTTTTTTGATCTAGTTGGTTTATAGCTACTTCCGCCAAACTCATTATATATCCCCAGTACTTCACTTTTTTCTACAAACAGTTTTTCGGACTCAAGTGCAATAAAATAAAAATCAGTACCACTTATTTTATGTGGATAACCTAAGCGCCAGTTTTCTTCTTTGTTATCGTCTTGAGCTAAATTTAATGTTGTTTGTTTTACGAGAATTTGATCTTTAAAAATGACAGAAGCAAGTTGATAAAAAACAAACAATATAGCAATTATAAGTCCACTAAATAAAACTAGCCCATTAAGATTCCATACCCATTTAAAAAATTTATCTGATTTCATGTTATTCCAACTTCTAAGCTACTTAATTCTAAAGTAGGTAATTATTTACAAATCCTAGTATTTTTTAATCTGCTCAAGCAGCCGATTGGTTGTCCAATCAATGCCGTTATACGCAATATCTGGCTTGTAGTAAGCCCCTGCCCCTCGCGCTCTGTTTACGTATACTTTGTTAGGTACAATAACTTTGCCTAAGCCTGAAGGTAAATCAGCTAAACGTACCTCCATATACATAGAATCAGCACTACTTGGTGCACCAAATAACGTTGTATTTTCAAAAAGCTTAAACTTATCAAGTGCATCTAAACAAGCACTAGCACATTGCGGCGGAACAATAACAAACACCTTGGTTTTAAAGTCACTCACTAAAGGTGTATGTGGTATGTTATTTAGCGTATTAGTCTTTTCTTCTACATAAAACGGGGCATCATTTTCAAGTGATAGAGCCATGCCAGCAGCGACGGTTTTAAGAGTTTTCAGTACTTCGGGTTGATCTTTTACAACGCTAAATAAAGACTCTACATAGTCAGTATTATCTTTTGATGCTCTCCACCATACTTGCGTGTTTTGAGAAGTATTATTTGCTTTTTGCTCTACTACTTTTTGGCCCCATAATCCTTTTGCTATTTGTGAGCTCCAATAAGATGAGCCACCTTGGTTATGGCGCAAATCTAATACCACGGCTTTTGCAGTAAGTAACTTGCTACGCTGCTGTTGTATTTTTTCAAATACTTTATTGTAGGCAGCAGTTTGTTTATCGGTTGATGAAAAGCTAGGCATAGCAATCCAACCAATGTTTTTTTCAGGCCACGTTAAATCAATGGGGAGTTCATCACCGTTATAAGCATTTTCTAAATGCTTGCTTGCTGACTTAGGCTTTACTGACCAATTTAATACTTGTGTATAGGTATCACCATTGGCTTTAACAAATTCACATGCTTTTAAAGGAGTTAAAAATGGATTGCCCTCGTCAATTAGTAACCGCCAACCTTGCTGCCACCAATGCCCAGGTTGTGCAACTTCACCATGAAACTTAAATATTCTCTCACGCATTAAGGTATCAGTGCTTTGCCCATCACATTGGCTTACAACGTCACCTTTGCTAATACTTTTGGTTTCGCTGTAATACACTTTTAGCGCATCACCTCGCCAAACAGCACTAAAGCCTGGCCAGCGGCGCGCGGGTCTATCTACGCTTGAAAACGCGCCAGCATGGCCATCTTGTAAAACAGTACTAAAACGAGCAATTGCCGCAACATGAACCTGCGGCCCACTCGCTTGAGCCGACAATGTAAGCGCCTCTGCTTTTGCTTGTTTTAATAAATCAGGGAAAGTTGGGTTATTAACATCAAACATACCGGGGTGATTTTGTGTAGTAATACTATAAGCCGCGTTAATATCGCGCTCTGTTATACTGCGCCACTGCTCTGGCGTTGTGGGTACAGCTTGCTCATGTCCAGCATTTACAAGTGGTGATAGTAGTAAAGTTGGGAGTAATACATAGTTGATTATTTTTGTTTTTATAGTCATAAAAATCCATTTAATTATTAGCTTTTTAAACATGCTAAGTTAAATATAAGCTGACAATAATGCAAAGTTTACTTTTATTTATAATTAAGAGCTAGTTAGCTAACTGAAGCATTTTTAAAAATTAGTCGGGGAAGCTATTTTTCGCCAAAAATGAAGTACTAATCAATAATGCTTTATTGTACATCTGATTTAGCGCGTGCAATATAATCTGAATACTCAGCAGAAATAGGCATGACTTTGAAGGGGCTGACGTTTGCCCCGCCAGTGTTACCGCTGGGAATTAATCCAAACGCAGTTTTGGTAGCTGCTCCAGCAATACGAAATGTCTGTCCTAAAAGCTCACGTAAATCGTTTTGCTTAAACGCCCAGCAAAACATCAATATATGCACTTTAACATGAAAATAAGTAGATTCTTGACCGAGTACATGAGCATTTTCTAAATGCTCAAATGCCTCTATAAACTTGCCATTTTTATTAGCTAAATGAGCTAAATCTAATTCGGCATTTACATATAATTTTATATTTTTAGTGAATTGACTAAACATACTTCTATCCCTGTAAGCGTATAACGAGTATTTAAAGCAACTCGTTTATAGCCTATGTTTATTAATGGCCAAACAATAACCGAGTTCCTATTTTGGTTCAATTGCTACTTTTGTTTTTTAGTTTTGCGAGCTCTCTTGATTTAATTTTTAGCACTTTAATTTTAGCGCCGTACCAATTAGCCATAGGTGCTGCTGCAATACCGTGTATTAAAGTGCTCATCCATACAGCGTTAATTGCAACAATTAAAACTGAGTGACCGTACTGGCCTAAAATATCTTTAGAAATAATAAGTGCAAAAAGCGCTGTGGCAAGACCTCGAGGTCCAAAGAACCCCATAAACACTTTTGTTAATACTTTAGCTTTAGTGCCAATTAACGATAGGTAAATAGCAAGAGGCCGTACAATAAATATACTTACTAAAATATAACCAACAACAGGGAGGGTTAAATGCTCAACAGCTGAAGGAAGTAAGCCAAGTCCAATAATAACAAACGAAGTCCAAATTAATATTTGCCCTTCACTCTCAGTAAATTGGTATATAAATCGACAATGGCCTTTTACAATATTACCAAAGGCTAAACCTGCAACAAACGCTGATATAAATCCATTTCCGCCCAGTAAACTTGCCATTAGGTATGATGTGCCGGTAAGTGCTAAAACACCAATGCCTTCATATATAGTCGATGATATTTTTTTTGACTCAGAGTATAAAAATAAACGTCCGCTCGAGAACCCCATAAATGCGCCAACCAAAATACCTATAAATATTTGGCTAAATCCAAACACTAACCATGACATTTCATTTTCTTGAGAGCCGGTTTCCATAGCAACTATACTGGCAAAAAATAAAATAACAGGTAATGCTAGTCCGTCATTTAAACCACTCTCAACGGATAAACTTTGTCGCTCGTTTAAAGGGACACTTTCATTGCTAACAACAGCTTGACCTAAAGCTGCATCAGTCGGTGCTAAAATTGCCGCAACTAAGGCTAGCATTGCCCAAGGCCACTGTGGGAAAAACAAATAAGCAAAGCCTGTACCAATCAAAATACTCAACGGCAAGCCTATCAATAGCATTCTTAAAGGCCATGTATTTTGCCTTTTTAATCTGCGTAGGTTTATTTGTGAAGCATCTAAAAACAATAATACAACTAGCGATATTTCTGCTATTAAATACACGGTTTCATGTGCATCGCCTATATTAATAAGTCCAGCCTGAGATACGGCAAAACCAATACCTAAAAATACCATTGGCGCGGTAATAATGGTTGTGGACAGCTTTTTTGCTAGCATAGAGTAAGCACTAACTGAAAAAAGAAGAATGAGTAATCCTATTTCCATTGGGAGATCCTATTAGGCGTGGCTTAGTATTTTTATTAGAAAATATCAGGGCTGGGGTTAGTTATATTAAATCAGCACAATTTATTGAGTTAATTTGTATTCGTTTACTTAATCTAAAATAATAACCGGCACCTAAATAACACTAGTCTGCCGGTTACGTTTAACCTTTAACTTTTAACTTTTAATATGCAAAAGCTTATTTAGCTGCTGCACGTTTTGCGTCTAAACCAAGTAACTTATCAATAGATAAAAAGCCAGGTCCACGAGCAAAAATCACTAATAATGAAACAGCCCACCACGATGCCGGATTAATCCAATGATCCAGTGTAGGAAAAACTGCAAGCTGAATAAACATTGTCATACCAATAAGGCCTAACGCTGCAAAGCGAGAAAACAAACCGATAATCAGTAATATTGGGAGTAACACTTCAACAACACCAGCAACCACAGCAAGTGTTTCAATTACTTTTACAAGAAATGAGCCATCAACATAATCTAATGTTTGTGGGTTACAAAGTTGCAAGGCACCTTCTCTAACAGGATCAGGACAGAAAAATTCGTATTTAAATAGGTCGTATTTATCAACATTAAATTGTAAAAAGCCATCCCATTTGCTCAAACCAGAGTCTAGGAATACTTTAGCGACCATAAAACGAAGAAAAAACAGCGCTATGGGCTCTAAGAACCGCGATAACTGCTCTCCCATCTGCACGTACAGTTGTTGTATTTTTTTTATCATGCCCATATTTATTCCTACTCTTGTAATGTGTACTAATTGATTTGGATTTCTAATAATTCATTTTGTAAGCATGCTGTAAAAGCTTCGCTCACTTCAAAGTTTTCATCTACTGTTATTGCTGCATCAAAAGCTTCACCCAACGACCTACCTGTACCTTGTAGGGCCTGCATAAGTTTAACTTCAGCAGCGCAAAGGGAACGGGCTTGCACCGCACCTTGCAAGCGCCATAACATAATAAAATCCTCAGTGGAGGATTTAGTTACAGCGACATCATTATTATTTGTTTTTAGCGAAATCCATTCAAAAAATGCGCCTTCACTCACACTAAGTAACAGTACGCTGGGGTTAAGCTTTACATTGAGTTCAGTAAGCTCAGTACCTTGTTCCATTAGTTGAGTAACATATTCTATAGTTAAAGTTTCAGTTGAATCAGCGCTCATCAAACTCATTAGCCACGCGTAATCTAAATGCGCAATATCAACTAAGTTCATATATAAATTTGATGCGCTTTGCTGATTCACAGTGACTTCAAAAATATGTTTATTTTCAATTTCACCATCTTCAATCAAGCCTGCAACAAAGTCTGGAAAGCTTAATCCGTATCCCACCAAAGTGCCCTGCTCTGGTGGAAAACGGTCAACATAAAGTCGTGCCATTTTACGAAAGGTCTCACTACCTACTTTTTTTTCACACATAGGAAAGTTAGCTATTAATGCATCAACGCAGCCTTTATAAAACCCGTTTCTATACACAGCTAATCTTTTAATGTGCGATGGATTTTCGCAAAAATGCTCCATTGCACTTGGATCGCCCGTTCGCAAATAGCGAGTAAAAGCATCAATATATTGATTGGTACTCATTGGGGAACCACTTCTTTATGAGATATATTTAAGCGGCTTTGTAACTCGCTTTGATTCAAATAGTTTTGCGCAGTTTCTCGCTCGCTCATAAGCTCTTCAAACGATGGTATATTAGCATCTCGCTCAACAAGCACTGGTCGCTGACCAAATATCTCAATTGCTTGTTCTAGCAAATCCCATACAGGAGTCGCTACCGGTGCTGCATGGCTGTCTATCAATAGTGACTGACCAAGAGCTGGATCCGGATCGTGCCCTGCAATATGAATTTCTCCAACAAGCTCAGCGGGGATCTGCTTTAAATAATCAAGCGCATCAATACCCGTGTTTTTACTACTGATATATAAGTTATTAATATCGATCAGTAAGCCACAACCAGAGCGCTTAGCCGCCTCAACTAAAAATTGAGGTTCATCCATATCACTTATAAAATCTAAATAGTTACTTGGGTTTTCTACTAAAATTGACCGACCTATGCCCGTCTGGTAACAATCAATCCCATTAATTAAAGACTCAAGAGCGTCTTGTGTGCGAGGTAAAGGCATTAAGTCTGCAAAATATTTGCCCTCAGACTTAGACCAAACTGCATGTTCAGATACCAGTGCTGGTTGAAATTCATCAATCAACGCTTTAACTCGTTTAGTATGAGCAAGCATCGCTTTATGATCAGAGCCTAACGAGCCGCCAACACCATGAAAACTAATATCAAAATTTTCACGTATCGCTCTCAAATAATTTAACCGAGGTCCACCTGCTACAAAATAATTTTCTGTATGCACTTCAAACCAAAGGTTATTATTTGTAACTGGCTGTTTTACTGGTAAAGCTAAAATGTCGTCAAGATGTTCTGGCTTTAAACTAAGACCTGCACCTAATTGCTCCCCAGCAACAATGTACTGGGGAAAACCTGCTTTATTAACCTTCAAGCGAGCCTTTTCCATTAGGAGTTACAATTGATTCACACACGCCTTTAGGTGCATATGTCCATGCATTAGCTTGGAAGTCTGTAGTTGAAGTGCCTTCACAACTTGTTCCTGCACCTGCTTTACAATCATTTTCACCAGCTAAAGCAATACCAAAACATTTATCTTTACGACCGCGAACTTTATCACCAGCTACCCAGCCTTTAAATTGCTCTTGTACTTTTGCTGAAGCGCCTTCTGCAACTTTTAACTGGCTGTTAGGACCAGCTACTGCGCCTGCACTTAATACTGCTGCTGATGCGCCAATTAATAAAGCCGTAGTTAAATTTACTTTTTTCATTTGTATGCTCCTGATTAAAATATTTTTTCTTGTTTTATCAATGGATGCTAATAAACATCCACATTTTCATAAACAAGTACAATAAGGATAAGCGGTATCGCCGTTTTATCAATTTAATAGACCTATCGTTGTTATAAAAACTTTCAGATTATTTGCTTACAACGAAAATACAACTGTAAACAAGAAGTAAATATAGTGGACTAAGCAGTTAATACAAACATTAGAAAAGCTAACCTAATTGTTTTGATAATGAATAAGCTTGGAAAAGTTCATATTTAGTGGATTAGATGCATTGAGGCACTTTGTTTTGGTAATGATCTACAAATAGAAATTTACTTAACTGAGGAAGGATAAAAATATTATTTAAAGGCTCCTTATATTTACACCACTGTATACTCGCTAAATTAGCGCTTTTTAAGTAGGACTCGTAAACACCGTCATTATAATGTTATTTTCTGCAACGCTAAAATGTTGGACTACATGGCCATTATCAACGGTTGATTGCCTATAAAAAAAGCGCTACAAATAGGTAGCGCTGGCATTATTACTTAATGGTTGTTTATTTAAAGCTTAGGCTCTTTATTTAAAAGAAGCCGAGCGGATCTTCACTGTAGCTCACTAATAGGTTTTTAGTTTGTTGGTAGTGCTCCAGTGCCAGTTTGTGCGTTTCGCGCCCTATTCCTGATTTTTTATAACCACCAAACGCAGCGTGTGCTGGGTACATGTGATAGCAGTTAGTCCACACTCGCCCTGCTTCTATTTTGCGACCCATACGATAAGCACGATTCATGTTTCTGCTCCACACACCTGCACCTAAACCAAACTCAGAGCTGTTGGCAAGCTCGAGTGCTTCGGCTTCATCTTTAAAGGTCGACATTGAAATAACAGGGCCAAAAATTTCTTCTTGGAACACACGCATATCGTTTGTGCCCTTTAATAACGTAGGTTGTATGTAGTAACCACCGTTTAAGTCATCACTTAGCTGCTCTACATTACCGCCAGTGAGTACTTCAGCGCCTTCTTTTTTGCCTATTTCAATGTAGCTCAGTATTTTATCAAATTGCGCTTTTGAAGCTTGTGCGCCAACCATAGTTTCGCTATCTAGCGGGTTTCCGCGTTTAATTTTTAAGGTACGTTCGAGTATTCGCTCAATAAACTGCTCGTAAATGTCTTCTTGAATAAACAGCCTTGATGGGCACGTACACACCTCGCCTTGGTTGAAGTAAGCAAGCACAGCGCCTTCAATAGCTTTGGATAAAAACGCATCGTCTTTTTCCATTACATCATTAAAAAATATATTAGGTGATTTACCACCGAGCTCGACCGTTGAAGGAATAATATTTTCAGCAGCGCATTTCAAAATATGTGAGCCCACAGGCGTTGAACCTGTAAATGCAATTTTAGCGATACGCTTGCTTGTTGCCAGTGCTTCACCCGCTTCTTTACCAAAGCCGTTTACTATATTTAATACGCCTGCAGGGAGTAAATCGCCAATTATCTCCATTAAAACTAAAATAGAAGCTGGTGTTTGCTCAGCCGGTTTTAAAATTACACAGTTACCTGCAGCAAGTGCTGGTGCTAGTTTCCAGGCGGCCATTAAAATAGGGAAGTTCCACGGAATAATTTGCCCAACAACCCCTAGTGGCTCATGAAAATGATACGCAACGGTGGTTGCGTCTATTTCACCTATAGTGCCGTCTTGCGATCGTAGGCACCCTGCAAAGTAGCGAAAGTGATCTGCCGCTAGCGGAATATCAGCAGCGAGTGTTTCACGAATTGCTTTACCGTTATCCCATGTTTCGGCAACAGCTAGTAACTCTAGGTTTTGCTCAATTCGGTCGGCTATTTTTAGCAGTATGTTACTTCGGTCGGTCACCGACGTTGTGCCCCATTGCTCTCGCACTGCATGCGCTTTGTCGAGAGCCAGCTCTATGTCGTCTTTGTCTGAACGCGGTATCTGGCAAAATACCTTACCGTTTACTGGGCTTATATTATCAAAGTATTGGCCATTTACAGGCTTTACCCACTCTCCGCCAATGTAGTTCCCGTATTGTTGTTTAAAGTTTACGAGTGCGCCGTCGCTACCTGGATTTGCATATATCATGTGTGTGCTCTCTTTATTGTTGTTAGCTAAAGGTCGAACATTTATATAAAACAAAATGCTTTATATTTAATCAGTGTTGTTTGACATTAGCCTAACAAGCGCCTAAAAACTTGATTAGCTGTCCACAAAAGTTGTCTGTGAGTCCAAACTAATAAAAACCTAAAGGATTGATATGCACACATCTCAGTTAAACAAAAAACGCCAACAACTTGATGTATTAATAGAAAACAAAGTCACATTCGCTGCAGATAGCAGTGAGTTGAGTATTTACGACACGTATCAAAGCGCGCAAAAGGTGGCACTGCACTCAAACGAGCTGCTGTTTTGTGCCATGCTTAGCGGCAAAAAGGTAATGCACGTAGAAAGCAGCCAATACCATAAAGCATTTTTACCACACGAGTCGTTTGTATTAGCGCCAGAGCAAGGTGTATTAATTGATTTTCCACAGGCATCAATGAGCACTCCAACTACTTGTTTAGCCATTGAAATTAGCACAGATAAAATAACGAGCGTGGCGAATGCACTAAACATGCAGCAAAACTTTGCACACGATGGCTTGTTTGAATATGTACCGCAGTTAGTGCATACCCAACATAATATGCAAACGCAGCAATTATTAGAGCGCATGGTGCATTTATTTAGCGAGCAAGGCGCACAGCGGCATTACTTGATTGACTTGTCATTAAACGAATTGATCACCCGTTTATTGCAACAACAAAGCCGCGAGCTATTGCTGGCTAGCTGCGATAAGCCACGCCTTAAAACAAAAGTCAGCGATGCCCTGCTTTATATTGAAGAACACTTAAGTGAAACGCTCGACATAAATACCTTATGCAAAATAGCCTGCATGAGCCGCAGTAAGTTTTATCAGCAGTTTAAACTTGCATTTGGCACTAGCCCAGCCCTTTGGCAGCAACAATTAAGACTTAAAAAAGCGCGTACTCAATTGCTACAAGGCCATGCAATTAGTAAAGTTTGCTTTGATGTTGGATTTAATAGCGCGAGCCACTTTAGTCGTTTATTTAAACAAACGTTTGGCATTGCGCCTAAAGAGTGTCGACATTAGCCCTAAAGGGGCATTACCTGAGTTGGCTGATATAATTTAAACGATTAAAGCCCCATATTACGGGGCTTTAAGTTAGAGTTATATCTATTGCTTTATAAAAGTGACACCTTTTGGTATTTCATCTTGGGGTAACCGAGTAGAGTGCATTTGCGATAACAACCATTTGTCGCCCACTTTTGATACAACGGCACTTTCTAACCAATAAATATCAATACTTCTTTCGGTGTTTTTAATATTGGCTTTATTCCAGTAATTAATAAATGCAACATCACCCACTACACGCGAATTTATAACACTAAAATAATTAGTTCTTATAAAGTCAGAAGGCTTAACAACATTTATAAAGTCATTAATAGTCCACACTTCACCGTGCTCTAAAAGTAAAAATGAATCATCAACGGCTGCACGCATTTGCGTGTGATCAACGTTAGAAACAGCCAAAAAAAGATCGCTCACCGGCGTGAATATGTTGTTATCTTTTGCATGTATCGATGTCGAAAATATCAGGAATGTAATAAAGGTAAGTACTTGTTTCATTGTTTTTATAATGTGTAGTTTGCTCAATAATAATGAGTGTATTTTAATAGAGCAGTATTAACAATTGAAATAAACCGAATGTAACTACCTAACAATGTTACCCATAGAGCAAAAAAGCACTCTATAAGAGTGCTTTAATTTAATTTTTTCAATCAAGCTATTCATCTAGCCAATCTATGGCTGCGGTAGCATTTTCAAAGTATTGAACCTCACCCGAGATAAACCAGTTACCTATTTTTGCCATTCGAGCTTGCCACTCTTTATTACCGTAAATAGCTACTTTTTTAAATTCTTTAGAGTGCTTAACACCTAACTTTAAGTCATCCCACGCTGCGCGTAGTTCCCAACCTTCAAGTTCGCTACCATCTATTAAGGCGTTTACAACTGGGTGCTTAACTTCGCCAAGAGCTGAGTTTATCATTGGGGTAATTATTTTGTAGTCGTCGTGAGTAAGCGTACCAACGGCTTTAAGTTTTAAAAAAAACTCTCTTCCTGCACGTTCAAGACCAATCGATAAACCATGTGTTGTGTGTACCATTACTGCTCTCCTTAAATAGGCTGAGCGGTAAAAGTACACCTTCTAAAATTAATTAGTCCTGAACTAAATCAATAAACAACCTCAAATAAACGACTCAGTTACGCATTTTTTACGCGAGATATCTGGTTTTCTACATCAGTTAAATGGCCCGTTTTAAGCCATACTTTTGCACCATTAATTCCCGCTTTAACGTTAACGGAGCTATTAATAGGCACTCTTAACCAACTGTTTTTTACAAGGGTATCGGCTTGCTCTTCAAATGAGCCTTCAAGTACTAGCAGCTCTGCTCCACCTTTTGCGCTTATAACCATGCAGGCATTGGGCTCAAAGTGCAACAAGCTTACCTCTTCAAAGTCGTCTTTGTATAAAGGGGTTACGGCTACATTGTTAAAACTAGGATGCGCCGCACTTTGCATCAAGTCTGTTTGCAAACGCACGTGCGTTCGATCCCCTGGCTGAAACTGCCATAACTTTACAAATATAACGCAGCCATTTTCAGACCCCGGTTTATGCTTTGATTGCGGTGGATTACGGATATAAGAACCTGCCGCAAAGTCACCATGTTCATCTTGAAATACCCCTTCAAGCACAACAAACTCTTCACCGCCTGTATGTACATGCGGCGAAAATTCACTGCCAGGTGCATAACGAACAATGGTCGTTGCGCGAGCAACTTCGTCGCCCACTCTATCGAGCGCTCGCCTATCAACCCCCGCCATTGGCGATGCAACCCACGGGAGCGTTTCGCTATGTACCACAACTCGTTTACTAAAATCGGCAGCAATTTTCATATTTGGCTCCTAACCGTAACTCCACTTAAATTTTAAACTAACAACCTAATTAACCAGCAACACTTGGGCGTTTTGCCACTTTTTCTTGCCATGCAACTAAATGGGTAAGCTCATTCGGGATTACTATTTGGGCAAATCCAGCAAATACCAGCCCAGCATACAATGTAATATCAGCAATACTAAACTGCTCACCGCCAACAAACGCCGATTGCGCCAAAACATCATTAAAATAGCTAAACCCTTGGCGTGCTTTTTCGCCTTGTTTTTCACCCCAAGCCACATTTTGATACGTTTCAAGCTCTGGACCTAAGCCATCAGTTGCATGATGAAAGTAAGTTGCCACAGCGTCAAGCACCATAGATTCTGCGCGCTTTTGCATCATGTTAATTACTGCACGCTCTTTTGCGGTTTCACCCATTAAAGATGGGCCTTCAAATGCGGTATCAATATACTCAGTAATAGCGGTACTTTCTGATATAAATGTGCCGTCATCTAGCTCTAATACGGGCACACCTGCTAATGGGTTTTTAGCTAAGAAGGCTTCTGTTCTGTGCTCACCATTTAATAAATCAACAGGTACAAACTCAACATTTGAAGTGGCATTTTTTTCAGCTAAAGCGATACGAACACGAAGTGGGTTTGGAAAGTTTTCTACATCATAAATTTTCATAGCAAT
This sequence comes from Pseudoalteromonas sp. BSi20429, assembly GCF_000238895.1. Classification (NCBI taxonomy): domain Bacteria; kingdom Pseudomonadati; phylum Pseudomonadota; class Gammaproteobacteria; order Alteromonadales; family Pseudoalteromonadaceae; genus Pseudoalteromonas; species Pseudoalteromonas sp. BSi20429. Next base: position 17,546 of record NZ_BADV01000066.1, read on the forward strand.
CTCTATCTTTATTGTTTAAAAGTGAATTAATGGCAGTAACCTACCTACTGATAGGTAATTTATAATATTAAACTAAATTTAAGTCAACGTTTAAATTTTTCTGATTTATAGGATTTAACTTAATTAATAATAAAATTAGGGGGTTGCTTAAAAATAAAAACGCTTGTAAATAACTACCTACTGGTCGATAATTTTGCTATACCAATTGCATTAAATAAGTGATCTATTATTGCGCTAAGAAAGTAGCGCAATAACAAGGCGAAAATTATGACATCTAGTTATTCTATATGAATAATTTTTAACGCAGTTAGTGAGTTGTTTAATGCGATACAATGATCATGTTTTAATAAAATTGGTATTACTGCAGATAGGAAAATATTAAAAGTGAGTAAAAAAGAAGCGTTATTAAAAGCAGCTGAAAACAAGGTGCGCCTTGGCGGGTACAGTAATTTTAGTTTTAGAGAGCTCGCCAGCGAAGTTGGAATTAAGAGCGCCAGTGTGCACTATCACTTTCCGACTAAGGCCGATTTAGGTGCTGAGCTTGCTCATCAATATACTAATTCTTTTTTAGCTGCGTTAGGCGAGCCAAGCGAGCTTAAAGCAAGCGGTAAAAATCCTATTGATGTGTACACTCAGCTTTTTAGAAGTGCATTAGTAACCGATAAAAAAATGTGTTTATGTGGTTTGCTAGGAGCCGAAAGCGATAGCCTTCCAGATAAAGTACGCCTTGAAGTAAAACGCTTTTTTAATCAAAATTTAACATGGCTTAGCGCTGCGCATTTAGCTAATGGTGAACTCAACCCTACTAAAGCGGCTATTCAAACAGTGAGCTTGCTTGAGGGCGCTATGATGATAAGCAAAACGCTCGACGATAACAGTTACTTTGAACTTGCAACTCAGTAATACCTAAATTTAGTACACAAAAAAAGCGGGCTATTCATAATGAATAGCCCGCTTTTTTTAATGCTTGAAATAACTTATGTGATTATTAAACCGCTGTTGGTTTAACTTTATGCTTAGAGTGCACAATAGCTAAAACAATTAAGCCAATCACTGTTACTACAGCACCAATAGGTTTACCTAAATCACTTGATAAGTTAAGACCAATTGCGGCAGTACCAATATAAGAAACCGTTACCGCAGTTGCTATAACAGCAGGAACACTCGCAATCCAATGGAATGTACCACGGTCAAACAAGTACTTAGTGGCAAGCCATAATACGCTTGTAGAAAGCAGCATGTTTGAAAATGCAAAGTAGCGCCAAATTAATGAGAAATCGAGCTTCGTCATAAAGTACGCTATGGCAAGTATAGGTAACGCCACTAATAAGCGATTACGTAAACTTTGTGGAATATTAAACGCATCAACAACTGTTAAACGTAGTGAGCGGAACGCTGTATCACCAGAAGTAATTGGGAATACGGCTACTGCAATAATTGCCATTATACCGCCAAATACGCCTAAGTAACTGTTAGCTACATGGTTAACAACTAAACCTGGACCACCTTGATCAAGCAACGCTTTTAAGCCCGCGTAACCATCTGGGAACGCTGCAATACCAGCAAGTGCCCATACACAACCTACAATACCTTCACACATCATAGCGCCGTAATAAACTGGACGTACGTATTTTTCGTTAGTTAAACAACGCGCAATAATAGGCGCTTGAGTAGAGTGAAAACCACTAATAGCACCACAGGTAATTGTTATAAATAACAGTGGCCATGTTGGTAATCCATCTGGGTTTGGCTCTAAAAAGTCATGTGCGTGGTCAGCTTCAAAGTAAGCTAAAAAGTCACTTGGTACCGGTAAGTGCGGCGCATTAATAAGTAATGAAATAGCAATTGCCACTGTCATTACAATCATTAGGGCACCAAAAATTGGGTAAAATTTAGTAATGATTTTATCAATTGGTAGCAAAGTAGCTAAAAAGTAATACGCTAAAATAGCAAGTACCCAAAAGGTATTATTTGCCAGTATTGTACCTTCAAAAAAATCAAGGTTACTTAGCAAACCTGCAGGGCTCATAATAAATACTACACCTACAAAAAACAGTAGCATGGCAGTAAATACAAGCATAAAGCCTTTAAATACGACGTTGTAATAATGGCCTGCGATTTCTGGTAAGCTTTTACCGTCTTCTTTTATACTCATTACACCTGAGAAGAAGTCGTGTACAGCGCCACCTAAAACATTACCAAGTACAATCCATACTAGTGCAACTGGTCCGTATAAAGCACCTAAAATTGGGCCAAATATTGGACCTACGCCAGCAATGTTTAAAAACTGAATTAAAAATGCTCGTACAGGGTGAATAGCTACGTAATCAACACCTTCGCTAAAGCGTTTTTGTGGTGTGTCAGCAGTTGAATCCAAACCGGCTTGTTTTTCAACAAATGGGCTGTAAAACTTATAGCCCAGTATTAAAATAGTGAGGCAGATAAAAAAGATGATCATAAAGCACGTTTCTCTTTTTGTATTTTAGTTATAGAGCGCATTGTGTGTCGCCCCGCCTTTTCAATCCGTGAATAATCGACGAACAATAACAAAGCTTCAACCCTCAAACAATAAGACGTTTAGCTAATACAATAATCGATATAAGCCACTATTTACGCAACCTGCACACTTAACGCTCCACATTGAATATTTATTACACACGTCTTATTTTGGGCACAAAAAAAGCGGTTAAACTTTTACGTTATAACCGCTTTCACACACAATGTTTTTTTAAAGTGGGTTCATAAACTCACTAATTTGTTGATGCGTTAAAGTAGGTGTTGCGCCAGAACTTTCGGCGACCATTGCTCCAACGGCACATGCAAAGTCAACGGCATATTGCGCGTCGTCGTTGCTACAAAGCTGATAAATTAACGAACCTAAAAACGAATCCCCTGCGCCAACAGTGTCAATTACGCTAATTAAATAACCTGAATTATAAAAATTTTCGCCTTTGATTGTTAATAAAGCACCGTGGCTACCTTTGGTTACACATAAGTAATCGGTATTTGTTTGCTGTGCTATAAACGCTAAATTTTGTTCAAGCGAATGAAACTTACAACCCATCGCTTTTGCTATTTCGTATAGCTCTTCATCGTTTAATTTAATAAAGTCTGCTTTATTCATTAAATCTACAAGTGTTTCTAGCTTGTAATGCGGTGCACGTAGATTTACGTCAAATACTTTAAAGTTTGCAACATCAACTAGTTGATTTAATGTTGCTAAAGACGCTTCGCTTCGCCCAATTAGGCTGCCAAATACAAATACATCGCTACTTTTAACTTTACTAAGTAACTCATCAGTAAGCGCTATATTATCCCACGCAGTGTCTGCCACTATTTCATAACTTGCTGAGCCACCACTGTCGAGCGTTACCTCAACCGTGCTAGTTTTTTTGTCACTATTAATAGCAATGTATTCGCAGCTTACGCCTTTGCTAGTAATTTCGCCAAGTAACTCAGCGCCTAACTCGTCGTTGCCAACAGCGCTGATCATATCGGCTTTAATGCCAAGTGAGTTAATACGCACACACATATTAAGTGGCGCGCCACCTAGGCGTTTACCTGAATCAAAACAATCCCACAGCACTTCGCCAAAGCAGCTAACACTTACGTTTTCGCCTGATTTATGATTAATTAAAATGCTCATAATTAGTTACTCTTTTGATCAAGTACAGCCTGCATAATGGCTTTAATTTTACTATTAGGTGCATACAACGCAGCAATCGACTTTTTATATTCAGCAGTAAACGTTTCGTTATGCTCAAGCTTACCAAACAAGCTCGTTAACTTTAAAAATGCAGACGGGCTAGTTTGAGTCTCTTGCGCGTAAGAATTAAGCTCTTTGTGCATCGCATCTTGAATTTCAAGCTTGTCGCCGTTTTCACTTAAACCCTTATCGCTGTATAAACACCAAGTTGCAATAACAAGCGTTGCCAGTGATACATCTCGACCTTGTACTAGGTTTTCGTTAATTGTGGCAATTAAAAACTTAGGCAGTTTAGCTGAGCTTTCACTACAGATACGCGCTAGGCTGTCTTTAATATTAGGATTAGCAAAACGCTCTATTAACGTATCTTTGTAGCTTTCAAGGTCAATGCCTTCAAGTGGTTCAAGATTTGGCGTTACTTCTTTATCCATAAAAGCACGCAGGTATGTGGCAAATAATTCATCAGATACCGTTTCGTCAATAGTGCCATAGCCATGGATTGAACCTAATAAACCAAGCACAGAATGCCCTGCATTAAGTAAACGTATTTTCATGGTTTCATAAGGCGTTACATCAGTAACAAACTGTGCACCAACAATATCCCAATTTGGACGAGAGTCACTAAATGTGTCCTCTATTACCCATTGTGTAAACGACTCACAGGTAATTGGCCACTCGTCGCTAACACCATATGCATCAACCACGTAATCAATATCACTCTTTTTAGATACCGGTGTAATACGGTCAACCATCGCATTTGGAAACGATACGTTTTGCTCAATCCACTCACTTAGGTCTTTGTCTTGCTCTGTAGCAAAGGCTAAAAGCATTTTGCGTGTTACGTTACCGTTGTGCTGAATGTTATCGCACGACTGCACTGTAAATGCGCCTAAGCCTTGCTCTTTACGCAGTTTTAACGCAGCAGTAATGTAACCAAACGCTGTAATTGGGTCGTTCGGGTTATTAATGTCGTTAATAATATCTGGATTACTGTAATCAAACTCGCCCGTTGCAGGGTTAAAGTTGTAGCCGCCTTCGGTAATAGTAAGCGACACAATTTTAGTATCGCTGTGCGCTAACTTATTAATTACCGCTTGTTTGTCCTCTGGAGCAAACAAAAAGTCGATCATTGAGCCAATTACTTTATTATCTATTTTACCGTCTGGGTGTCTAACAGTAAGCGTATAAAGGTAATCTTGCTGCTTTAAAATATCACGTAGACCACGGTTACCCTCTAAAAGGCCAACACCACATATGCCCCATTGTTCAGAGCCTGGAGTTTTTAAAAGCTCGTTAACATATACCGCTTGATGAGCACGATGAAAGCCGCCCACGCCAATATGAACAATACCGGCTTTAACTACGCTACGATCGTAGGTTGGTGTATCAACATGGCTTGGTAATTGAGCCAAGCTTTGTTGGTTTAGCCCTGTAACTAGAGCGTCAGTGTGTTGATGTTGCGTCATGGTGCGACCTTACTAAACAAAAATAAAATATAAATTACGATACTGTATTACGATAAGTAATTACGATGCTGTATTGAGTACTTTATGGCGTTTTAACGACCAGTACGCAGTAACAAAATAAATAACAGTACAAATAAAACAGGCTATTTCGAATTGCGATTTATTAGCGCTGTACATACTCATAGTTTCACTGAAAAACATCACCTGGCTGGCAAATATAAAAATAATAACCAATGAAACCGTAGAAACCGCATTAAGTACTTTGGTAAATACAGAGCTGTCAATTACTGGCTTTGGAATGTCTTTAGCTTGTGCAGCTTGATATTCTTTAATATCACGTTGCTCTTGCTCTTCTGCTTCAATCTCTTGTGTGTAATCTTCACCGGCGCCGTATTTTTTAGCTAAAAGTGTATAAATAACGATTGTGAAAATCCACGTAGGAATAAACAAGTAGTAAAACGACATTACATCAATAGCATTTAAACCAAAGCCAAACACAAGCGCTAACGCCCAAGATGCTATAGCCGGTACGCTGCGGGTAATATTTTTATATTTAGCCCAGTAACGTGTTAGGCCAATTTTAGGAAATAACACATGTTCAGCAAACACAATGCCCCCTACTGGCACAACTAATAAGCCTGCGTAGGTAAGTAGCGGAAGCATTTGTGAAAATACAAACGGGAAACACGCAATAATCACGGTTACAACACCTACAATAGCGGTTGTGCGTTCACGTGATTGATTAACAAATATAGATTGTGCTGCAAGGCCTGCACGGTAAAGGTTTGCGTTAGCTGTAGTCCAACCGGCAATAATTACAATAACAAAACCAGTCCAACCTAATGCATGGTATGCAACATCGCCCGGATCAAGTGATGAAATAGTTGTTTTAAGTAATACCGCAACACCTGCGCCCATAATACCGGCAGAGATCCACGCTAAGTAATGACCAAAAAACATGCCCACACCAGAAAACAAACCATAGCTTTTGCGTTTAGCAAATCTAAAAATAGCCATGTCGATTAAACCAAAGTGAGTAATTGAGTTAGCAGCCCATGCAAAGCCAATCACTTCTAATAGGCCAATACCTTTTTCACCATCGGCATTGGTGCCCGTCCATATGGAGGAGTCGCCTATGGTCATAAAGTCGCTAAAGCTAGTTAAAGAGGTAGAACCTAATACGTGATTTGAAAGCTCAGGGAATAACGCGAACGAACCTGCAATAAATATAACAAATAGCCACGGCGCACACAGTTTCGAAAAGTCAGCAACCGTAGAAAAGCCATACATCGCAACAAACACAACAATAGAGCCAACAGCTAAAACAATGGCTACAAACCAAAAGCTATTTGGATACCAATCAAGTTGTGCAGGTATATCAAACAAAAACCGCACGGCGGTGGAGGATACCGTGATCATAGCGGCCGATATAACACTAAAAATAACCACGTTAGCCCAGTTATAGAGCTTGGTCATTGAGTTACCAGCAATTTTGTTTAAGTAGTTATATAAACTTAAGCGGGTTTCTACTGCAATGGGTGCAGTAATCAGCCACCAAGAACACATTGCTAACAGGTTACCTATTAATAAACCCAGTAGAATGTCGATGGTTGAAGCGCCTAATGCAACAAACGTTGCACCAATAACAAATTCAGTAGCCGCAACATGTTCGCCAGCATATAGCCCTGCAAAATGTTTCCAGCCGTGAAGCTTATTATTAGCAACAGGAAGTTGCTCTTCGTTTACATCTTTAAATGTTTGTGTGTGTGGACTCGTTGCCATGGTATTTCCTATTGTTAACAGCAAAGTATTTAATACCTAAATACTTTGCCTTTTATAATTTGGCTTTTAAACGCATGATGTTTCGCCATGTTTTGTTTTATTTTTAGTAAAGCAAAACCATCTACATTTATATTTTGCGTTTGCTTGCCTGTCAGTGTGTAAGGCGAGCAAATCGCGTTTAAAACTTTGTTTATTTAAAAAGCTGCGTGTTTACTGCTTTTTAAGTGCAGGGTATGCACTAAAAAAATCTTGCCAATGCGTTAAATGATCAACATTTGGGTAAGCACTGTGTACATGATTAACAGAGCCTTGCATATGTTGCCCACCGCTGTAATGCAGTACTTGCATGTTGGCGTCAATTCCTGCATTTACGCCGGCTTTACTGTCTTCAATCACTAAACAATGCTCTGGCTTTACACCCATTTGTTTAGCTGCATGTAAAAATAAATCGGGTGCTGGTTTGCCACGCTTAACTTCGCTGCTGGTAAAAACCGTATCGCTAAAGTACTTACTTAAACTCACTACGCTCAACGCTTTTGCGGTGCGTGCTGGGCTGCTGCTAGTAGCTATACAAATAGGCACAGCTAAATTGTTAAGTACGTCTTTTATACCGTCAGTCGTGGTTAGCCCTGTTTCAAATTCGTTTAACAGTGCTTCGCGGTAGTCACCTTCAAAGCTTTCAGGAAGAGTGACATTAAATGCATCCGCTATTTTTTGGCTTACTGTTTTAAAATTGCAGCCTAAAAAGTGTTGCTGTACATAAGCACGGTCAATATCAACGTCTTTTTCAACAAGCATATTAATGAGTACTTGTGCGCTTAAAATTTCGCTATCAATAACAACGCCATCACAATCAAATATCACTAGCTCAATGTTAGTATTCATCTTGTCACCTTATTAAAACTGTTTGGTTTAGCTAATTTAAGTATAACGAGTTAAGCGCGATTAATATTGTGCAGCTTTTTAGTGCAACTCAATAATGAGCATAAGCCCACCGATTGAGCATATTCCCTTTATTGCACGAATATGTCAACACACTGTAAGTATAAAACGCACCAGCTTGGTGAAAATACACTCAGATAAAACTAAAAACCTTTGTATTTAATCAACTTTATAAAAGCATATTGCGACCAAGGTCGTAGTAAAAAAATTCCGTTAACGTAAAAAGTGCTCCTGTTAATTTATTTCATCTGTTTTACAAATCACTTCAATCTAATTAATCAGTTTTACCGAAGTTAATAAAATCAATACTATCGTTAACAGATTAACAGCCTGCACCACTGCCGGCACTTTTAAATAGATGAGGTCGACAATGAATACTCAAATAAACAAAACAAAATTAACACTAACTGCACTAGCACTTGCAATGGCATTACCGGCAAGCGCAGCAACAACACTTACTAAAGATAACGGCGCAGCTGTTGGCGACAACCAAAATTCAATTACTGCAGGCGAACGTGGCAGTGTATTACTAGAAGACGTGCAACTAATTCAAAAACTACAACGTTTTGCACGTGAGCGTATTCCTGAGCGTGTTGTGCATGCTCGTGGTACTGGCGCACACGGTGTGTTTGTAGCATCAAAAGAGCTAGACGATTTAACAATTGCAGCACCGTTTGCACAAGCAGGTAAAGAAACAGACGTATTTGTTCGCTTTTCATCTGTAATCCACTCTAAAGGTAGCCCAGAAACACTGCGTGACCCACGTGGCTTTGCAACTAAGTTTTACACAGACCAAGGTAACTGGGATTTAGTAGGTAATAACTTACCTGTGTTCTTTATTCGTGATGCAATCAAATTCCCAGACATGGTGCACTCTTTAAAGCCATCTCCGGTTGATAACATTCAAGATCCTAACCGTGTATTTGATTTTTTCTCGCATGAACCAGGTTCTACACAAATGCTAACGTGGGTTTACAGCGACTACGGTACACCAGCAAGTCTTCGTAAAATGGACGGTTGGGGTGTACATGCATACAAAATGATTAATAAATCGGGTGATGTTAAATACGTTAAGTTTCATTGGGTAAGCCAGCAAGGCATTGATAACCTTGACGCAAAAGAAGTGGCAAAAGTACAAAGCCAAAACTTTCAACATTTAACACAAGATTTATACACTGAAATAAACAGAGGCAATTTCCCAAAATGGGATCTGTACATTAAAACGCTTGATCCATCGCAGCTTGATGACTTTGATTACAACCCGTTAGATGCAACAAAAATGTGGTTAGATATTAAAGAAACTAAAGTAGGAACAATGACGTTAAACCGTATGCCAACTAACTTCTTCCAATCTACGGAACAAGTAGCAATGGCACCGGCAAACATTATTCCAGGTATTGAGCCATCAGAAGACCGCTTATTACAAGGTCGTATGTTTTCTTACGCTGATACACAAATGTACCGCCTAGGAGCTAACCACCAGCAATTGCCAATTAACCGTGCAAAAGTTGAAGTGGTTAACTACAACCAAGACGGTGCAATGAACTACGGGAACACGACAAGCAATGTGAACTACCAGCCAAGCCAAGAAAACGTAGCTGAAAACCCAATTGCACGTAGAAGTAACACAGAGCTAAAAGGCTTTGTACAACAAGCCGCGATTAAAAAGCAGCAAAACTTCGCGCAAGCAGGTGTTATATACCGTGGTTTTAGCAAGCAAGAACGTACAAACCTAATTAATAACCTAGCAGGCGATTTAGGCAAAGTGCAAAACAGCAGTGTTAAACACAAAATGCTTAGTCACTTTTACAAAGCTGATAGCGAGTACGGTACACGCTTAACTAAAGCTGTAAACGGCGACCTTAAAATGGTTAAACAACTAGCCGCTAACTTGTAAGTAGCTAGTTGTAATTAACTAGCTGTAAGTAATCAGTTGTAAAAATTAGTCCCAACTAAGCAAGCAGCTATATAAGCAACCACAATTATGAGGAAGGGATAACCCCCTTCCTCTTTTTATAAGAGACAATTGTTATGCGTAATTTATTAATTATAGTCGCTCTACTACTGAGCTTTACCAGTAGCGTTTACGCTCAAAATACCCCAAGTACACAAACACCCAGTATGCAAGTTGAAAGCCAACATTCTGCAAAAACACAATACCAAAGCTTATTTGCTTATTACTTTGCCGCAGCACGTACAAACGACACCGCTGTAATAGAGCAATTTGTAGATGCTGGTATTCCTATCGACAGCTACAACAATAAAGGCTACACCGCGTTAATGATTGCTACTTACCATGGTAATAAAAACACGGTTAACACACTTTTACACTTAGGCGCTAATGCCTGTCTAGAAGATAACCGAGGCAACACAGCGCTAATGGCCGCTATTTTTAGAGGTGAATTTAGTATAGCTAAAACACTCGTATCACTTGATTGCGACAACGCGCATCAAAACAAAGCCGGTCAAACAGCCGAGCAATTTGCACAAACATTTGGTCAACAAAAAGTTATAGAGTTACTAGCGCAGGTAAATAATGCAAAATAATCTGCACGCAACAAAAAGCCCTAAAATAATAGGGCTTTTGATTTACTAAATATATGTTCAAATTAAACGTACTTACTCTAAAAACAGTGTGTTTATTAAGCTTTCTTGTTCTTTTCCAGCTTCATGTTTTAATGCTCGTATAAAATCCATAGAATTGGCGGGACTGTTTGGATAACCATGATTTTTCCAAACCAACTTGAGCGCATTAATAATGGGTTCATCCCCAATAGCAGCGCGTAGCTTAGCAAAGACAATGGTTGCTCGCGAATATTGATCAAAGCTTTGTGTAGCATCAACCAAGGCTGTTCGCTCCTTTATGTTCATCAGCATACTTTGCTCATAGCGTGTTGTTTCATACTCAACCAGCGCTTGCATTGTCGCTTTCCCATAACGCTGCTCTATAACAACAAGCTCAATATACTTTGCCATAGACTCCACTAAAAAAGCGCTATCTGAAAATACCCCATTACCAATATCATGGCCAAACCATTGATGCGCGGTTTCATGAACTGCACGGCGATAGCGTTGATCAAAGCCTGCATTAGCGCTTGGCTTTGATCTAAAACCAACACTGTCTTCAATAAGTATAAGTTGCGGCAATGCATAACCTGTAGCACCAACACTAGGCGAGCCTATTAAACTCAATTGTTTTGCTCTATAAGGGCTTATATTATTAAGCCATTTTATTGTATCGCCCATTGCGCTAAGGTTTACAGCTATAGACTCCGCTCGTGCTGGCTCGTTTTTATCTTTAGCAAACACGTTTAATATCACGCCATTTTGCTGTTTGGTAACAGGGGAATAAGGCACCGTGACCCAAGCTGGGATTGCATTTATGGGTGTACGAGTCTCAAAATGAAATATTTCGCGGTCATCTTTGCTGGTACGTGATATTTCCTCTCCTTGGGTTATAACCTGATAACCCCTTGTTGAACTCACTTTACTCGACATAGTAAGCCACTGGTAATGAGTACTTGCTTTCGCCGTTTTAGCAAATAGCTTCGTGGGTCTAATCACCGACTTCACTTTAAGTGCGTGTTGCTGACGAAGTATAGGATCGGTTAATTCATAATTATCTTGATAGCCAACAGTCGGCAATAAAGGCACTGATCGTATATAGCTAAATTCAGGGGTTATTATCTGATGGCCTCTTACTGGCCAAAGCTTAGCTTGATGAACATCAAACCGCGTAACTAGTTTACGAATTTCTCCTGGCTGCATTTCATTCTCAAACTTAAACACAGCTTGATTAAGCAAGGGAAAGCTTTTAGCCCTTTGCGCGCCATCGATTTCAATATCGGCCCATTTATAAAAACCAGAGCGCCCAACCAATATCTCTTTAATAGGGGCTTGATGGGTGTTTTTTAAGGTATATATTAAGGAAAAATGAGCTTGCTGCTGATGCGGATAAAAGCCTACATTAGCATCAATGTGCACAATGTTTGGCTGTGCTACATTGCGCCATTGTGAGAATGCTTTTTCGTATTGTGCTTTAAATGCCTCGCGTTTATGCGAGTTGGTTAAAGGCTTCTCCTCAACCAGTCTTAAATGTAATTGAGTAAATAGTGCCACAGTAATAAGTAAAGGTATAAGTAACCAAAAATGTTTAACCCCCATTACTCTTTGGCTCAACCCGGCACCTCGGTGATTAAAAATCCCCGTAATTATAACTAAACTTATACACGCCACTAACCAAACTGATATATAAGGCCAATAACTACTGATACTTGCACGATAACCCCAAAAGTTATCAGGTGCCTGCAAAGGCGTCCAACCAACACTCCACAATGTATGCGTGAGGCCAAGGCTAGTCATTATCGGTGTAAATTTGATCAGTAAAATAACAGCAATTAGCAAACCCGCAATAAGCTGCGAACGACACAAATTAAATACACACAAAAATACGCACGCAATAATGGCAAGCACAATTGTCATCAAAAATAAAATGGTTAAATGTACTTCAAATTGATATGCACTGTGTAAAAACCACTGAGCTGCACTTGCCCCTAATAAGCTCATTGTTAAAAAAAACAATATCATAGTACCTAGGGCCAATAACTGACTGTTTAAAAAGTAATATGTTTTGAGCGGTGTGGCAGCGATCAGCTCAGCTATATTATAGTATTTAGCGAAACAGCTTACTTGCCAGCTCCACAAAGCCATTAATAAAGTGCCAAACAACAATTGCATATCAAATGCATAATAGCTAATTGCATCAAGGCTTGTGGTGCTCATAACACTCATTGGTTCAACATAACCAGACGACGAGGCAACACTATTAAAAACTATCACCGGCCAAACAAAAATAATCAGTAAAGTAACAGGGTGTGAAACCAAATTAACCAGCGTAATTTTGTATAAACTGGCCATCATCAAAAATGGTTTTTTTGTGACTTTCGCTGTTTTATATTCAGCGGGTTCTAACGTGTTGTAACGAATGTATTCGTTAGTATTTTTACCATTTTCACTCTTTAATAATGTGTGTTTTTTATTTTTACTAAAAGTAATATAAAAAATACCAACAGCAAGCATACTCACAACAACGCGATTAATAGCAAATGAAGCTCCTAATGAATTGGTTAAACTGTTTATTACGGCTGTGTATGCAAAAGGGTCAAGCCAAACAAATAATGTATAAAATCGATTGCTTATAATACTACTTCCAGCAAGCATTGGATTTCCGGTAATACTTGCAAGCATTATGTAGCCTATCCACAACACTGTAAAAACAACATAATTGGGTAATGAATTAGCTGATTTATGGCAAACAAAAAAGGCAACAACAACTAAAAAGCAGCTATTTGGTAACAACACTAAAAAGCTATTAAATACAGTAAAAGAAACCATATTTGGTATATAGCCCAATTGCCTTACTTGCATGTATATCATTACTAAATCACTGATTAAACTAATAATAAAAACCAAGCAAATCAGTAAGCATACTCTTGCTAAACTGCGCTTAAATAAGCTAGTTTGCGTAGCATAAATAAGCTCCTGCATTGACGCGTGCTGATCTCGTAAAAATATAACGGGCGCCAATACTCCTACAAGCACAGGTAACTGCATCATTTGTAGCATTGTAATATTTAACTTAAATTGTTTTAACGAATTAACTTCAACTGCTGCAAGCCCAGAGGACAACATAACCGCAAATACCAAAGGGATAATAATGCACAGCCAAACAAGTGGTTGGCGCACTGCATATCGCCACTCATTAAAAATTAACATGTTTGACTTCCTTCATTGAGTCCAAAAAAGTACTTGTCTTGAAGCGTAGCGGGCGAGTTTATTGCATTTTGTGCAGGCGCTGTGTCTGCATACACACGAAATGACGCTCTACCATAGCGATGGCTCTTACTTAATACATGCTGATTTGGTATGCCCGTAGGTAAACTTTCGAGCTGCCAAATCTTACCTTCTAAAGGAACTAGTAACTCTTTTACGTCACCGCTTTGTATGAGTGCTCCTTGATCTATAATGGCCACGTAGTGACATAAATTTTCTACATCTTCAACAATATGGGTCGATAACAATACCAACCTATTTTGACTAATACTAACGAGTAAATTATTTAAACTTTCTCGTTCCACAGGATCGAGCCCAGCAGTGGGTTCATCCATAATAATTAGCTTTGGGTTACCTAACAAAGCCTGAGCCACACCAAAACGCTGCTTCATTCCTCCCGAAAAATTAACGACCTTTTTATTAGCAAACTGAGTCAAATTGGTTAGCTCAAGTAAACTATTAATTTGGTTTTTGCGTGCATTACCATCTATGCCTTTTAATACGGCAATATGCTCAAGTAACGCCCGACAACTCATGTTGGGGTACACGCCAAAATATTGTGGTAAATAGCCTAGCTGCGATCTAAGCGCATCTGGTTGGCTAATCACATCAAGGCCATTAAAATTAATATGTCCGGAGTCGGCATTTTGTAAACACGCGAGTGTGCGCATAAGTGTTGATTTACCCGCTCCATTAGGGCCAAGTAGACCGACCATACCGGCGGGTAGAGTGATCGTCACATCATTCAAAGCCTGCGTACCATCTGCGTATTTTTTGTTGATATTTTTCAGTGTAAGCATTAGTTTCATCCTTAATTGGTATAGCACCAGCTTAAGAAAGCAAGTCAATACAAGCGAGAAAATAATGGTTAACGTATTGAAATAAATGATGAACATAAAAAAGTAACGTTGGTCATTTAAATATGACCTTTCATCATTTAAATAAACGGCCTAGTATGCTTAAAACGGTTACTAACCCTATGAAATAAAATAATTATTTTAAAAATAAATTATGATTGAAACAATTTTATGGATAAACTAGCGCGCTCAGCGTAGTGAATTGTGCAAAGGTAATGTTTAAAATAAAAAGACAATTTTATCTAAGCATATCTGCTCAGAAACTATAATAAAAACGGAGTCACATATGCAGCAAGCCAATACACCAATATGGCAACGCTTTAGCATTACCCAGCTAATAATTTTTTTACCGCTAATAGCCGCTATTATGCTCGACTCTCATATACGCTTTTTGTCATCACATATGGATTCAACTAGCCAATATCTGACTATTAATATTCAACTTTTTTTACAGTGTATTCCCTTTTTTATTGCCCATGCGTTTGCATATCGTTTATTACTTACACCCGCAATCATAGTTTGGCTGTTAGGCTTTTTAGCCTATCCATCTCTCTTGCTAGTATTTAATAACCAACTTCTTAACTTTTCGCAATGGCAATACCTTGATGCACAATGTTGGACACTGTGCGCATCTGCAAGTGGTATATGGCTTATTACTAAACGCACTAATAAAAATAACAATGTGTTGAGTAATAAATGGCTTAAATCCTTGTTTTCACTTGATACAGTCGTGTTTATAGTACTTTTAGGTTGGGCAATAGTTACATCAAGCATACTCAATACGCACACTGATCCTATGTTAAACCAGCCTATTGAGCCTGTTATTGATGTTTATAAAGTATTCACACAGTTTGATACTTTTTTAGGTTACCTTTGGCAAATTACTGTTTGTGCCGGATTAGTATATGGAGTGTATTTATTAAATAGATATTTATTAATACGCTACGTATTAACCTATCATGGCGTATTAATATTTTTGTTTGCAAGTTTAATAAGCCTCGTTGTACTTACACCTATATTAACATCGTGCTTGCTACTGTTACCTATTAACGATTTACCCTCAGGCATTGCTAACTTAACACCAAGCGGTAATGATAATATTTTCAGCCCTGAAAATTATCAGTTCGTATTTTTGTTTTTGGCTATAAGCACACCGATTATTTTAGCGTTTGAACGACAGCAACAACACGTTCAAATTAGCAACATTGCCCAACAACAAACAAAAACAGAGCTAAAGCTACTTCAACAGCAAATTAACCCTCATTTTTTATTTAATACATTAAACAACCTTTACGCACTGACATTAAAAAAAGCAGATAATGCACCAGATCTTGTTATGCAATTAGCTAACTTACTGCGTTACAGTGTTTATGAAGGCCAAAAAGCACTGGTGAGTTTAGAAAAAGAAATTAATTACTTAAAAGGTTTTATTGCATTGCAGCATTTACGAAGTGCTGAGCGCTGCAACTTTGATGTGCAATGGCCTGAATATCAACAACACTATTTAATTTCGCCACTACTGTTAATAATGATTTTAGAAAACGCGATAAAGCATGGTGTAGAGCCCACCTCACAAAAAGTAACGGTTGTGTTTAAAATCACCATGGCCGATAACATACTAACGCTATTTTCCTCTAACCCTATTCTACCTAATAACAATTCAGAGCATGGGATGGGACTTAACAATTTACGCCGTAGGCTAACTCTTTTATATCCAAATAAGCACACATTAATTATTAATGAAAATAAAAACCTTTGGCAAACCACACTTAAATTGGAGCTGGCTGCATGCTAAACACAATAATTGTTGATGACGAGCCGCTCGCGCATGACGTTATACTGCATCATTTAAGTGCCCATAAAGATATTAATATAAGCGGACAGTACCTTACCGCTAAAGATGCATTATGTGCTTTAGCCACATCATCTATTGATTTGTTATTTTTAGACATAAACATGCCCGAACTATCAGGCATTGCATTACTAAAAGTGCTCGCGAATCGACCACAAGTGATTATTATTAGTGCGTATCAAGAATATGCTTTAGCCGGTTTTGAGCTTGACGTAACTGACTACCTACTAAAACCAGTCTCTGCGCAACGCCTTGAACAAGCACTCAATAAAGTACGGAAAAAAAGAAAACACATAACGCTAAATCCCAAGGCACCTCTGACTATTACGCTTAAAATCGATCGTGAAAAACATAAAATTCAATTAAGCGACATAGACATGTTTGAAGCGTATGGAAATTATGTAAAAGTATGGCAAGGTGAAAAAGCATTACTTGCAAGCTGTACTCTCAAATACATATTGCAGGAACTTGATACTTCATTTATTCAAGTCCACAAATCTTACGTTATTAACAAACACAAAGTGGTTGCGTTAAGTAATGAAAGCGTTCAACTAGCATCAGGCGTGTCAGTTAAAATTGGCAAGTCATTTAAACAACAAGTGCGCGACATTATTTAATCTGAGGTCTTGTTTTATGTTTACCTAAAACATAACTTTAAGCTCCCCCTAACAACGACTCTAGACTTTAGCGCTTAACCTTTGTGGCTTTTCTCGCGTTACAAAGTAGCAAATTAGCGAGCCCACTGTTACCAGTACAACCCCTTGCCAAAACGAAGCACTCAGCGTAATAGATAAATACAACGCCGAAATAATACTAGAAAACACCGGTGTAAAGTACGAAAGCGTACCCAACAGCATTAAGTTACCGCCAATAATAGCTTGATTCCACAGCGCATAACCGCTCCCCACGACTACACCGGCTAATAATAACGTCATGCTTGAGCCCAGTGAAAACGTTAATGGCGCTTCATTACTAAAACCATATTGCGCCCACAAACTCATTGCCGTAACAGTAAAAAATAACGTAATGGCATTTTTACCATTACTCAGCTTTTGCGTTACTACGCAATAAATAGCCCATATAAACGCTGCAGCTAATGCCATTAAATAAGTAGCAGGATTATCAGCAAAGTTAGTAACAAGCGTATCGACCGACATTTCTTGATCGCCCGTAATACACCAAGCAACGCCTAAAAAAGCAATAATCATGCTTGGGTAAACCCAGTAACTTACTTTTTTACGACCAATAATAATAGAGAGCAGTATTGTTAGCGTGGGCCATAAATAATTAATAACCGCCATTTCCATTGCCTGATGACGACTATTTGCCATACCAATAGAAAGCGCCAAGCAAATTTCGTACGATACAAATAATAAAGTACCTACTACCAAGTAGCGTTTCGAAAAACCACTAAACTTGGGCACTCCCATAACCAAAATTAAAAATATCGCACTGACAGAATACATAGCCGCAGCACCACCAATGGGGCTAAACAACTCAGAAATATCCCGTAGTAATGCAACTAAGCAACTCCACAGTAATATTGCAGCGACTCCATATAGTGTATATTTATTTTTGTTTATAAAATCCATTTGCCAATCCAAAAGTACTACTCGTAAATTTGAAACTAAACTAACAGTAATTATTTAATTAAACAATTAAAGTTAATAGCTTAAACCTCTCGCCTATTTTTAACATTCACCCTTTTTTAGTAATTGACCTTTTGGTCAGTAAAGCTACAATCAATCAATACGTTAAACACGCAAACTCTATAATGACCACACAAATAA
Source organism: Pseudoalteromonas sp. BSi20429 (assembly GCF_000238895.1). Classification (NCBI taxonomy): domain Bacteria; kingdom Pseudomonadati; phylum Pseudomonadota; class Gammaproteobacteria; order Alteromonadales; family Pseudoalteromonadaceae; genus Pseudoalteromonas; species Pseudoalteromonas sp. BSi20429. The sequence continues at coordinate 35,773 of NZ_BADV01000066.1, forward strand.
AGCCAAATAAAAAAGAAATTACACGCGAGAAAAACCAAAAATTAATTTTAGATGCCGCCGAGCAATTGTTTTCGCAATTAGGTTACGACGGAGCAAGTATGAGCATGGTTGCTAAAGAAGCGCAGGTGCCAAAAGCTAATATTTTGTATTACTTTAAAAGTAAAGATGGTCTGTACGAATCTGTGATCGACCGCATAATAGCTAATTGGAACTTAGGGCTCGATAACGTCACAATTAACGACGATCCAGCTACCGTGCTTTATAACTATATTAAAAGCAAAGTAATACTCGCCGTAAATCAGCCAATGCAATCTCGCTTATTTGCTAGTGAAATACTGCGCGGTGCCCCTTATTTACAAAACTACTTTAGAACCAATACCCGCCCTTGGGTTAAACAAAAGGTTGATGTACTTCAAGCATGGATGGACGCAGATAAAATGGATAAGGTTGATCCCTACCATTTGCTTTTTACTATTTGGTCTACCACGCAATATTACGCCGACTTTCAGGCTGAGGTTTTACTCGTAATGAACAAATTAGAGTACGACGAAACCGATGTGGCACAAATTACGCAATCAATTGCCCACATAATTTTAAAAGGTATTGGTCTTAAAATACCTGAGCAAAGTGAGACTTAACCCATGACATCCTTTACTACACCCGATTTATTTGACGATCATCGCGATAACGTACAAGTAGCAGACAGCGGCCTTTATCACTTTGGTAAAAAAACCACGTTTTATGGCAAAGTAGTTACCGTTACCTGCCCAGAAGACAACTCTTTTGCTGCCGATATATTGCATGAAAATGGTGGAGGTAAAGTATTAGTTATAAACGGGTTTGCGAGCAAACGCTTTGCGTTTATAGGCGATATTATGGCTGAGCGTGCCTTAAGTAATGGCTGGGAAGGCGTAATAATAAATGGCTGTTGCCGAGATATAGAAATACTTGCCACGATGAACTTACCTGTAATGGCGCTAGGCTCTACACCGCGTAGTACCTTAAAGCGCGGCTTTGGTGATAAAAACCAAGCTATTACCATGCTTAGCACCACCATAGAACCTAACGATTGGGTTTACGCCGATATTAACGGTTTAATCATCAGTAAAACGGCCCTTATTTAGCACTCAAAACCATATAAATAAAGACCAACTTGGTGCAACTTTGCACCAAGTTGGTTTGTTTTAACTCATTTTAGTGTCACTATTTTTATAGCCCACATTTATAAATCTCATACAACCCACTAAAACCTGACCAATTGGACAGGATTTTAATTTATGGCATTTCTCTTGCTTAGTCTAAACACTATAAAATCAAAACTACCGATTAAAAAGCGGAGTTATACCAATTGCATTAAATTAGTGATCTACCATAACGTGAAGAAAATAGCGTAATAACAAGGCAAAAATTATGACATATAGTTGTTCTCTATGAATAATTTTTAACGAAGTAAGTGCGTTATTTAATCCGATAGAATGATCATTTTTTTAATAAAATTGGTATTAAAATAATAATAACCAGCCCGCTTTTTAACCACTCTTAACTTAATAAGTAAGTACTTGGTCAGTTTTATAATAATGAGCTGCAAATGAGTGATAAAAAAAACAAAAAAAGTATATTTTGCAATCACGGTCCTACCCTGTGGCAAACAAATCAATCTGGTCTACTTGCAAACAATCGCTTAGCCGTAAAAGATGTATTTGCAGTAAAAGGCGAGCGTAACAGCGCTGGCAATCCACACTGGTTTAAAACAGCTAAACCGGCTCAAAATACGGCAAGCTCGGTTAATAAGCTCATGACCGCTGGTTGTAACTTTATAGGCTTTACCCACACAGACGAACTGGCTTATAGCTTAGAGGGTAATAATATACATTATGGCGCTGCGCAAAATCCTAAATTAAAAGGGCATGCTTGCGGTGGTTCGAGTATGGGTTCGGCAGCAGCTGTGGCTGCTAACTTAGCCGATATTGGCTTAGGTACCGACACTGGTGGCTCAATTAGAATACCCGCCAGCTATTGTGGTTTATATGGCATAAGGCCAAGCCATAATGTAATTGAAAAAGAAGGATTAATTCCTCTCGCCCCGTCTTTCGATACCATAGGTTGGCTTACCCAAAGCGCCGAGCTATTAAACGATGTAGGTAATGTACTGCTACCAAATCAAGTTATTAATAAAGTAAATACGCTGGTTATTTGCGAAGCACTCTTTGAACTCGTTGACCCCTCTTTACAAGCACCACTGGGTAAGCTTTTAGAAAAAACCAAACCTTATTTTAATCATCATATCGATTTTAAGCTCCCCAAAAGCAGCCTGCTAAGTGAGCTTGCCGATACCTTTAGAATATTACAAGGTCGTGCGATTGCAAAAACGCACCGAGACTGGCTTGAACTCCCAGATCAGCTTTCTCATTTTGCACCAGCAATTGCGGCTCGTTTTAAAATGGCACTGGCTTTAACCGAGCAAGAAGAACAAGAGGCGTTAAAAATACAGCACGAGTGGCAAACAATAGTCGCTAAAAACCTAAACAAACACAGCTGCTTATTTTTACCCACCACACCCACAACCGCACCTAAATTAGGCGCCGACACAAGCGCCTTACGCATGCAAATTATTACGCTTTCGGCAATTGCAGGACTTAGTGGCTCAGCGCAAGTGCATTTACCGCTGGCTGATTTAACAAATGATCACCCTTATGGTTTTTCATTAATGATGACCCACGGTAACGATAAAAGCTTACTTGCTTGCGTTAAGCACCTAGCTGCACACTTTAAACAGGACACACCGGCATGACCACACACAACATTGCATTTACCGCATCTCATTTTTCGGCCACTGAGGCGGGTATAAATATACTAAAACAAGGCGGTACAGCTACCGAGGCTATGGTAGCGGCTGCCGCTGCGATTAGCGTTGTGTATCCACATATGAACTCAATTGGTGGCGACAGCTTTTGGCTTATCGATAACCCAAATCAAAAAACGCCCACAGCTATTGACGCCTGCGGCCGCGCAGCAACTAATACAACGGCGTATAACCCGCTCACGCAAATACCAGAGCGCGGCGGATTAAGCGCACTTACTCAAGCGGGTACAATACGCGGTTGGCAAAAAGCGCTTGAACTAGATGAGCACGCAGCACTACCACTGTCAAAAATTTTAGCACCCGCTATTGAGCTTGCGCGCGAGGGCTTTACAGTTACAAAAAGCTTGCAAGCAGGCTGCGAAAAGCTAGCCGCTGTTAACAATACCAATGACGCGTTTAAAAGCCTCTACATACCCAATGGCAAGCCCTTACAAGCAGGCCAGCATTTTAAAAACCCTAAACTTGCTGCAACGTTTGAATACCTAGCAAAACATGGTTTGAACGCATTTTATGAAGGCGCACTTGCCAACTCATTTGCCGCCGACTTAGCAAAAGCAGGCAGCTCAATTACCGCAGTTGACATTGCAAATACTAAAGCCGAGGTAGTTACTGCGCTAAATGCTAACTTATCAGGTATTGATTGCTACAACTTACCCGCGCCAACACAGGGCGTGCATTCACTACAAATAATTGGTGCCGTAAATAAGTTAAAGCATTTAGCTAAAACCGATGCCGATTGGACGCACTTAATTGTTGAAGCAACTAAACAAAGCTTTACGCATCGCCCTACCCTTTGGGCTGACCCTGAAGTATTAGGGGATGATTATAAAAACGCACTAACCGATGATCGCTTAAGCCAACTTGCTAACAATATTGATATGAGTAAAGCCAAACAATGGCCATTTAACGCAGAGCCTGGCGATACCGTGTGGATGGCTGCCAGAGATAAAAACGGGCAATTAGTCAGCTTTATTCAAAGTATTTACTGGGAATTTGGCAGCGGAATACTAATGAGCGAAGGCGGCTTTGTGTGGAATAACCGAGGTTTAAGCTTTAGTTTAAACAATGAAGATATTGATGCGAGTAACAATATCAACGCCCTTGCGCCAAATAAAAAGCCGGCTCATACACTTAACCCAGCAATGGCAAAGTTTAGCGATGGTCGTCGACTTGCTTACGGAACAATGGGCGGTGAAGGGCAACCACAAACTCAAGCCGCTGTTTTTGCAGGCTACGCATGGCGAAATAAATCTATAAAACAAGCAATTAGCGACCCTCGTTGGTTACTTGGACGCACATGGGGCGATACGAGTACAAATTTAAAAATTGAAAAAGAGTTAGTTTTTCATATAGAACATGAATTAAATCAACGTGACCACGATTGGGTAAGCGTTGATAATAATAACGAAATGATGGGGCACGCTGGGGCTATTTTAGATACACCTACAAGCCTTGAAGCTGCAACAGATCCTCGTTCAGATGGACGTGCAACAGTAACTACAGCAGGAACACAATGTCAGAAATAATAAATCAATGGCCAATTATAGTAGCCTTAATAGCAACCGGTATTTTTGCCGGTATTTTAGCAGGACTTTTTGGTGTAGGCGGCGGTATTGTTATCGTCCCTGTGCTGTATTTTTTACTGCAAGGTTTTGGCGTAAGCCCAGAGTCGGCAATGATGATAGCCACCGCCACATCACTTGCAACCATAGTACCTACTTCGCTTTCATCTATTCGCTCGCATCATAGCAAAGGAAATATTGACCTTGCGCTAATAAAGTACTGGGCACCGTTTATATTAGTTATGGCGGTAGTCGGTAGCATTATTGCTCATTCCGTTCGCGGTAACGCATTAGTGCTCATGTTTGCCTGCATTGCTATTTTAGTCAGTTTAAACATGTTATTTAGAGCCGGCGCACCCGCACTTGTAAGTAAGTTACCAGGTAAATTTGGTCAAGGCGTTATGGCAAGTATTGTAGGTGGTTTGTCGGTAATGATTGGCATAGGTGGCGGTACTATTGGCGTACCTATGCTAAACGCATTTAATGTACGCGCCCATGTTGCAGTAGGAACTGCGGCCGTTTTTGGTTTATTGATTGCGCTACCAGGCGTTATTACCTTATTAAGTATTGGCACAACGCCAACCGATGCTCCCCTAGGTACGTGGGGGTTGGTTAACCTCCCTGCCTTTTTTCTTATTATTCCGCTAACTATTTTATTTGCGCCTATTGGCGTAAAAATTGGTAGCAAGCTGGATCAAAAACAACTAAAACGCGCTTTTGCAGTTGTCTTAATGATAACTGGCATTCGCATGCTCATTCAAACTCTGGGAGCTTAAAGTATGTTTAATAACACGCAAGTTCAAACCTTAAACCCACCACAGCGTTTATTAATGGGACCAGGTCCAATTAATGCAGATCCTCGTGTTTTACGTGCTATGTCGGCGCAGCTAATAGGCCAATACGACCCGGTAATGACGGGCTTTATGAACGAAACTATGGCGCGTTACCGCGAAATTTTTAAAACCAAAAACGAATGGACCATGCTAATAGATGGCACATCGCGCGCAGGGATCGAAGCCGTATTATGCTCAATTTTACGCCCAAGCGATAAAGTACTAGTGCCAATTATGGGGCGCTTTGGTCACCTACTTGCTGAAATAGCAGAACGCGTTGGCGCAAAGGTGCACACAATAGAAGTACCGTGGGGCGAAGTGTTTACGCCAGAACAAATCGAAAAAGCCATTGTTGATGTAAAACCCCATGTACTTGCTATGGTACAAGGCGATACATCCACCACCATGAACCAACCTCTTGAGCATATTGGCGATATTTGCCAAAAGCACGATGTACTATTTTATTGCGATGCCACCGCCTCTATTGTGGGTAACGAACTTCCTGCCGATGAGTGGAAACTCGATGCACTTTCTGTTGGCCTACAAAAGTGTTTAGGCGGTCCTTCTGGATCAGCGCCATTGACACTAAGCGACAAATGCGCCGAGTGGATCCAAAAACGTAAAAAGGTAGAAGCAGGCATTCGCACTGCCGATCATACCGATGGCACAGAACCCTTTGTGCGCTCTAACTATTTTGATTTAGGTATGATCATGAATTACTGGGGGGAAGAGCGCCTAAATCATCATACCGAAGCCACCAGCATGCTGTACTGCGCCTCAGAATGCGCCCGCATAGTAATTGAAGAAGGCGTGGATAACTGCGTAGCGCGCCACAAATTACATGGCGATGCCATGCTAACCGGCATTCAAGCACTGGGCTTAAATGTATTTGGCGATTTAACGCATAAAATGAACAACGTACTGGGTGTTTATATACCCGAGGGCATTAATGCCGATCACGTACGCGGGCAAATGCTAACCGATTTTGGAATAGAAATTGGCACCTCGTTTGGACCACTTCATGGCAAAATTTGGCGTATTGGCACTATGGGCTACAACGCCCGAAAAGATACCGTACTACAAACACTTGCAAGCCTAGACGCTTGTTTGCATGCCAACGGTTACAAAGGTCCTAAAGGCGAAGCTGCCATTGCCGCCCTCACTCACTATAAATAAAAAAAGGATTTAGCATGACGATTGTAAGCCCCATTTTAAAGCCTTTGTTAAACAAAGAACTTGCTGATGAATACGCAACACGCGCTTTATCTCGCTGTAAAACTCTCAGCGCACTATCGCAAATGCAAGGTGGCATTCACCGTGTGTACTTATCAAAAGAGCACAAAGAGTGTAACGCCGTTACTGCATCATGGATGGTTGAGGCAGGCATGCAATCGTGGCAAGACGAAGTGGGCAACCTGTGGGGTCGGCTTAAATCATCAAACCCACATGCTAAACGTTTAATTATAGGGTCACACCTCGACACAGTACCAAACGCAGGTGCGTTTGATGGTATTTTAGGTGTACTACTGGGGATAGAAATTGCAGCGCTTGCAAATAAGTTAAAGCTAGACCTGCCCTTTCATTTAGATGTAGTGGGCTTTTGCGATGAAGAAGGCACCCGCTTTGCCACAACTTTAATTGGCTCAAAAGCCCTCGCTAACGAATTTGACCCACAGTGGCTAAACATTGAAGACACAAACGGCATAACTATGCGCCAAGCCATGCTCGACTTTGGCCTAAACCCTAACGACTACGCAAAGGCCGCACTAAACAAAAACGAATTACTAGCTTACTGGGAAACTCATATTGAACAAGGTCCTGTACTCGAATCGGTTAATCAGGCGTTAGGGGTTGTAACTGCAATTGCAGGAGCAAAGCGCGCCATGCTTACCCTAACAGGGCAAAGCGGTCATGCGGGTACAACCCCTATGAATTTACGTCAGGATTCACTAGCAGGCTGCGCTGAATTAGTAACCGAAATTGAAAAACTAGCAAACAATGCTAAAAACGGCGAAGTTGCAACCGTAGGGCAAATACAATCTCGCCCCGGTGCAACAAACGTGATTGCAGGTAAAACAACCATAAGCCTAGACGCACGTGCACAAAGCGACACCGATCTCGCTAACTTACTAAGCGCCATACAAAGCAGCGCACAATCTATAGCAAGCAAACGCAATTTAACGCTTGATTGGCAATGGACTCATGCCGCCGGTGCCGTAGCGTGCGATACTCAAATTCAGCATTTGTTTTCAAGCGCATGTAAACTCAATAACCAAGCATCGCCTTCACTTGCCTCAGGCGCAGGGCACGATGCAATGGCAATCGCTCCAATTTGCCCCGTTGGCATGTTGTTTATACGCAGCCCTGGCGGTATAAGCCATCACCCAGCAGAAGCAGTTATCGACAGCGATGTAACAAAGGCACTCAGTGTAATGTACAGCGCGCTTTTACTTTATGTGAAAGAGTGTGAGTGATTTTAAGGTAATCGAGTAAACCAAGTATATTAACTTGGTATGCTTAGGGGCTTAAACCTCCTCAAAGTCATTTGGAGGTTATTACTGAAGGCAGGTAAATGCAGGAATATACGTTATTTAAAGTAGCTTTATCGAGCTGCCCTTTGCTCTTTTAGGCTAAGGCGTTTATGTGAGCTATATACATGTTGAATGTTTGTACCATTAACCAAATATGCATCCATTTCAACGGTAATTAAACCCGATAATGGCTTGATTTCTAGAACACCCAACTCACCTAAATTTGCAGATAGTAAAGTATTATTCCTAATAGCTAACAAAGTTTTGTCAGTATCTCGTAAGTCACCATTCACATATAATTTAGCACCACTAAACCAAGAGTTAATTATTTTAACTTTGATTGACTTAACAGTAAATTCAAAGGATTTTCTCATCAGATCTCCATACCCAGAAAATGTAATTATTATACTTTATGTTCTTATGTGTTTGGCGCATAACCATTTTCGTTTAATACCCGCTTAGTCGATGCTGGGTAATTTTTTAGTGCAGCCAAAGGGCGAATTGGCCGCTGAACCAAATTACCTGAGCAGTTTGGGCACACGTTATTTAACAGCGTTTGAGCACAGCCAGAACAAAACGTGCATTCAAATGAACAAATAAAAGCCTCACTGGACTCTGCAGGTAGATTCTTATCACAACATTCACAATTAGGTCTTAAATCTAGCATTTAGCGCTCCCTTTTATCCACCCAATGCTGAGTAAATATCTATTACCTTTTATAACTTTTGATACCTGATGCTCACTTACATCAGGGCGGAATAGCTTAACCCGCTTTGTTTCAAATATCGGATTACTGCAAATAAACTCACCACCCAAATCTGCTTCTTTAAGCACTATATTCAATCGATAGTGCTTACCAGATTCAACTTTGTCTGTGTGTGGTGCTATTTCACTTCCTTGTGGGAATTTAAGCAAGTAAGTATCAAATTTAATTGGCCACGTAGCACCACAAATCAACATTTTATCGTAGCCTGATTTTTGTCGGCCTCGCTCCCAACAAAATAATTTACTCAAAAAAAACATACAATCCCTCGAAACAGCTAACAAGCTGCAGGTTAACGCGTTTTTTTATTTTTATTGATAAACAAACCATAGCCGAGTTCATATTTTGATTCAATCGATTACTGTATTTTACGTGGGATATAAAAGGGAGTTTTAATGGTGTTTTGATTGGCGTTTTAAAAGACATTATGGTGGCTATAATTACCTAGCAAATCAAAATATAGCCACCCGTTTTACTTTAATGCTTATTTAAGGTCTTATTTAATCGTTACCTTTGCATCACTTACCCATGTTTCAGTTATAGCTTCATCATTTTTATCAACTAAATACGCGCGTATGTTCACCGGATTGTTGTTAGCTTGTTTGTAGTCAAACGCTAATCGCCATTGGTTTGTACCAACTACCGGATAAACCCCAATAGGCTCTAGTATTTCACCATTGCTGGCTTCAACAATCGGCTTTATACCACTTTTGTTATCTAAGCCTTTAAACACTGGGCCTTCAAAATCAATCACCATCTTGTTAACGCCTTCAGGAATAGGCTGGCCGGGAATTCCGCCTAAGCCTTGGCGAGTATTTACAACGCTTGCAAGCGTTTTTGATTTTGGATCGAGTGGACGCCATTCTATATCATAAGAAAAGGTAAACTCATCACCTTTGCGCGCCTCTTTTTCAGGCACCCAGTAGGCAACAATGTTGTCAAACGTCTCATCTTTTGTAGGAATTTCTATTAACTGAACTGCGCCTTTTCCCCAATCGTCAGTAGGTTTAATCCACGCTGATGAACGCTTATTGTAAAATACGCCGTCGTCTTGGTAGTTATTAAAGTCACGATCTCTTTGGATTAAACCAAACCCTTTTGGGTTCTCATCAATAAAACTATTGGTCGACACCGACTGAGGATTATTTAATGGGCGCCAAACGTATTGACCCGATCCGGTGTGAATCGCTAGGCCATCGCTGTCGTGAATTTCAGGGCGCCAATCTTTAGCTTCTGTTTTATCTTTTTGTGAGTACCAATACATACTGGTTAATGGCGCTACGCCTAAACGCTCAACATCTGCGCGCATATACAAATTTGCCGTTACAGAAGTAATATGGCCTTTGGCTTCTTTGTTATCTTTACTTAAACCAAACCGATAAGCACCAGTGATAGAAGGCCCTTCAAGCAATGCCCAAACAGACACACTTTCACCTTTTTTCTCTGCAGGGCCAATCCAAAATGCAGAAAAGCGCGGAAATTCTTCTGGTTGATTCATACCCGTATTAATCGCGATACCTCGAGCAGACAGTCCATATTGCCCCTCTGGCCCGTCGGTACGAAAATAAGACGCACCTAAAAAAGATATCCAATCTGGTTTCATATCTGGGCGCATTATTCTAAAACCTGCAAATCCAAACCCTTCTGGGAGATCGTGAGCTGGGCTGTCATCAGGCATATCAAAAACATCATTACTAAAAGGTACATTTTGAACCTGATTTTTATCGTCTCTGATGAAAATACTTACTGGCTCAGGAAAATATCGCCCAGGGTAAAATAATTGTACGGGCGCCTTTTTTCCACTTGGATATAAAGTTTCATCTTCTTTAAAGCGTATTTTCCAATGTTCGTCATACGTAATTTTATCGATTAACTCCGGCGCTGGCACCTTAGTTGGCGTATAGGGCTTTTCGGCTGAGGCTTTTGCTAGGGCTTTTAAGTCTTCGAATGAAAACTCCGTTTTATCTACTGCTTCTGTCGCGTAAGACGACATCGAAGTGCTAAAAATAATTGCGATAAATAACTTTAATTTCATAAAAAGAATGTCCAATAAATTGAGTCAAATAAAAATGGGAACGCTGCACGAACGTATGTTTAACTTAAAGTTCTGTATGGATATTACGTGACGTAATATGAACTAGCGTTTACTAAAGTATTGTTATTTGACTACAGGACCTCCCATAATTAATTTGTTTTTGGGGCGGCGCGTTTGATGATATCGCTGAAGTGAAAATAAGTGGGATAGCGCAGTTTATTGGACGAAGCCGTCAAGAGGTATGGATATATTTAGATTTTAGTTGCCCACTATTTTAAGGCAAATACTTGTAGAGTGGCTGGTTTTTCTATTCGTTGTAGTTACATAGTTGATTTGGGCTAAAGCGTATTATAAGCAGTAAAAAGTGAAGGGTAAGCCTATATAGAACTCTGGTATTTAAATCGATAAGGATTACATTTAGGTGTTGAAAAACAAAGAGGCTCACCACTTTTAAAATTTGCAATTAATAGCTAAATTTGACTAGTCGTCCACCTCAGGGCGTGTTGTTACGTGTTTGTTCATCGTAGCTAAAAGATCTTCTTTACATTTATCAGGTTTCAACGACTCAGGGTTGAAAATTATGGCAAGTACTTTATCAACATATACATAGATTGAACCATTAACTTCTTCGATATGCTCTACAACATCCCAGTCATAAAAGTTATAACCATATTGGTGGATTTCTTTTATACCATCAGCGCTTATTTCAAACTCTTTAGGACCAATCATTATTCCATTTTCATTTGGTGTAAAACATTGTGCAATTTTCACTTCCATAAATTTACTGAGAGCGACGTAAATAAAAAATAAAATGGATAATGTGAAAACAGAAAAGAACAACTTATTTTCTATTCCGCCAGACTGAAACTGAAAGAAGGACATAAAACTAAAAGTTAGCACCAACCAAAGACACACATTTTTAAGCATGGGTATCCATGTATAGGATTTCAACACCTTAGATGCTGTGTGAGCGTAAAAAGCGTCATAGTCGGCTTTAGATGTTTTAATTTTAAGATTCAAAAGATTCTCCATAATCTGAGATACGTATAATTAGCCTGTAGATTAACTCGTTTTTTATTTTTTATTGATAAACAAACCATAGCTGAGTTCCTATCAACTTAAAATCAATTTACCCATGCATTTATTGACCGTAATATTCCGCTTTTTATTTTAAAGAGAATCAGGCTTAATAAAGCCAAGTTGTTTACCATTCTATAATTGATAATTTCCGTAACGGTTAGAATAAGGTCACCCTAACTGCCCTTCATCATTAGTCATTTAAAACGCCTTTAACTGTATTATTTTTTTAAGACGTTTTTTAATGACCTTTTGCTCGCAATAAAGCCCGATAAAACCACCAACAGCAATTGAAGCCACAACCAAAAACCAATATAAAGGGCTGTTAGATGCCTGAATACCCGAAATATAAAGGTATAAGTTGAACGGGATAATAAAAAATAAGCTACCTAATACTTTAATGAATTCCCTAAAAAGCTCTGTATCAGACTTTGCTTTGTCGATATGAGAGTTAATAGTTTCATTTGATATCTCATTTAGCTCTGGGTATGTCTTTTGTAACCAATTTAAATAATTCAATTATGCATCCTTGTATTTTTATATCTAGTGCTGCCTTAAATAGGCAAAATATATTTGTAAAAATAAGCATTGTGGCAGCAAAGCGAACTACTTTTTGTTCTTGGTTAATTTATTGCTAACTTCATATTTAGCTTTACCTTGGTTTGCACGTAAACCTGCAAAATAGGTTACAGCAGCTATAGGTAAGCAAATAAAACCGTATGCTTTAAAGCTTTCTAAAAAACCACTTTTCTCGCTTATAATGCCACCAAATAAAACCCCAAGAATGGTAGGCAATAAAATAGCTGCAGCTGCGTATATAAATTTTTTCATTCTTCAATCCTTTTATGATTAGTAATTTTGTTTGTAATGATGCTCACCAAGAGCAAAATGTATTTTTATCTTATTTTAATTATTCTTATTGGCTACTGGTTAAATAACCTTTCGCATTTTATTTAATAACTCGTAGCATGCTTTATACAACAGTATTTCCATGTCTTCGTTATGATACAAAGGACCCCAACGAAAAAAGCCTCTTAAGCTAAATTTTTTAGCTATGAATTCGCGCCACGTAACAGATTTAGAAACGCTGAACGTTTTAATCGTTTTGTTGTGTTTAATGTTATACAAGCGCGATACTAACTTAACTTTTGGTCGCCAAAATAGCGGAATAATAGCTGTATCAAAATCTATAGTGAATGCATCACCACCATGCAAAGTAACTATAACAACATCTAAACCAATATCTGACTTTTTAGGCTCTTTAATAGACGAAATACTGTGAAGACAAAAAATATCTTCAAGCTTCTTGTGCATATGATCTTGTAGTGAATCGCCCGTTATATAAAAAAACGACTCTACCTTAGAAAAATGGCTGTTATTAGCTACAGCTAACGATCCCAAATAAACATTTGGCTTTTCAGAGCTAAACCAATCGAATAGCAAATTTAAATTCCTTTTTTACTTATGCCGAATAGGCCGTAAGGTTGTTATCTAAGGTTAGGATGAAAGAGCAAAAACCAGCTTTTTTTGTTCTGCTTTACGATTTATTTACGCTCAACTCTTTTACGACGTAATTGAATACCAAGTAATGTCCCTAATAAAACAGCAATAACATGCAGAAAAGCTGGAATTAAATATATCAAAAGCTCCATTGATATTTTTAACAAGGTGTATAGTAAGGCACCGACACTTAGATTAATAAACCAATAAACCGCCGCAACTAAAAAGGCTTGTTTATAAGGGCTCACTGTTTGCTTATAACCTAAGTAACAATAAACGATTAAAGAGGTTACAAATCCGAGGACGTAATAAGTAAAAGTTAATGAGGTACTTTGAGTCATTTCATCAAAGCCAACAATCTTTGTTGCTATTGTTGATAAAGCAACTAGCAATAAATACAAGCCTACTGAAAAGAGTACAATCCTAGAATATCTCACGATAATCCTTTAGCAATACAACGAGGCTGTAGAATAGCTCTAACAGCCAGATTCAATTAATTAGTTTCTTTAATCTTAACGAGCCTGTAGATTAACTCGTTTTTTATTTTTTTGATAAACAAACCATAGCTGAGTTCCTATTTTGGTTCAATCGTTACTGTATTTCACGTGGAATATAAAAAGAAGACTAGCTGTTGTTTTAATTGGTGTTTTGGAAGGTATTACGAGAAAGTTTAGTGTGGTTGGCTTTTTACTCTTTCTTTCATTGTTGCTCAGATTTTTGCGTGACGCACCGTCACAAATAAAACCTAACCAACTGATATCATTTATTATTTATGTAAAAGCTAGAATGAATCTCATCCTAACTCTTTAGCTTTTTTTAACTCTATTTTTGAAACGTAAAATACAATACCAGCAACAAGACCTACTATAGAAAATAAAAACAATTGTAAAAAGCTATATCCATAACCTATTAACGTAATTGAACCATTTTCGACCAATACCTTACCATTAATAATTGAGCTATCTAAACCTGAAGGGAAAACAAAAAAGAAAGAAACTAAGTAAGTAGATATAACTGAAGATTTGAGCACTGTATTTAGCGAATAACCACAGCTTTTAGTGATAAATTTATAAATGGGAAATGCTGTTACTGGAACCAAAATTAGAACAACTATTAACGTCCAAATAAATATACCAAAAGGAATAATAGTAAATTTCATTTCAATTGCCATTGGCGCTAAAAATGCAACAACTAAAGAGGCTAAAATAAAGCTAAATATTGTTCTCAACTCGAAACCCTCTTAGAAAGCTAACGCCTGCCATAACCAGATTTGTGGCGCTCTTGCACAAATCCGGTTAATGGTTTTGTTATGTAAGGTCACCGTCAAGTCCAAATTTTTCCCTGTTCAAAACTAGCGCTGCCAGCACAGTTACTCCTAACACTGTACCAACAGGGAACATGAAGAGTAACAATGTTGAATATATTATTAGTGCCCAAAAAAGCCACTTAGTTCGATAGTTTAAGCCCACAACGGAAAATGTTAAAAAGCAAAGTGCAACTAAAAATAAGATGAACCCTGTTACTGTAGACAAAGCTGTTGATGACATTTCTTCTTGTGATATTTTAGGTTCATTACTTCCAAACAGCGTTATCTCTTGAAATGAAGAGGACATAATTAAATACGAATCAACAATTCCCCAAAGAGGTGCCCAGAAAAGCAATAATCCCAAAACTGCGAAGTATTTCCCTATAGTTTCCTTGTTCATCATCTCTCCTCACGTAGTTACGTAACGAGCCTGTAGATTAACTCGTTTTTTATTTGTTTTTATTGATAAATAAACCATAGCTGAGTTCCTATTTTGGTTCAATCGATTACTGTGCTTTTACGCAGCATATAATGAAGTGTTTGGTGTTGTTTAAATTGGCGTTTTGGAAGGTATTACTGAAAAATTTAGTGTGGGTACCTTTTTACTCTTTCTAGAATGAGCAGGATTATCTGTGCGTTATTTATTTTGGGCTAAAGCACCGTTAATTGACCAAGATAGTTGGCAGCAAGGAGCCAAAGGAAAGCCCTATAATACCATCATCAGATCATTGGCATTTAAGCGGATACGAATACTATTTAGGTGCTGGAAAGCACACAGCCCTACGATGAATCAACTTACTTAACTGCATTAAAAAGTAAGGGATCACCGCTGTTAAAATTTGCGGTGGAAAGTGAGCTTTAGCGCTTGCTGTCCACCTCAGGGCGTGTTGTTAGTTTTATTTTGTGCTGATTGAAAATAATGAACCGACTCTCCAATCGATATTATCCCCGATTGCTGACGCTGTTTTATGCAATGCTGCGGAAAAATTATCTCCTGAACCACAGATACCACAATTTTGGCACTCACATAGATAAGTTTTGTTCTCTAATTTATAGACATTTAACTCTTTTTCACCACATTGAGGGCAGTAATCAACCGACTCAAAAAATTGTTTCTTTTGCATTTGAAGCGCATCAATAGCCTTTTTCCTTGTTTTCGCTATTAAAGCAAATGCATCTGCATTCAAATCTTTGATATCAGAGTCAAATTTTTCTTTTGCTCTTTCTGCTGCGATCGGTGGTTGAAGTGCTTCTTCAGGGAGATCTTCGAAATAATCAGACCATTCGCCCATATCCATTCATCCTTTTTAATGTACACACTTTGATAATAAACCTAACGCCCGGCTAAGCCGCCGAAACGGAGTAGGTTGTTTTGCGCAGCTTGTTAGTGTTTTATATTTGATCTAACTCGTCTTTCATTTGCTTACGAATGTTGTCGCGTACGAAGATAATCTCTCGACCTTGTTCTTCAGCTTTTATCTGAAGCGGATACAAAATGGTCTGATTTGCCCAAAACTCAGGGCTTGCCATCATTTTCAACATTTCTTGCGCGGTATTAGTAGCTTCGCCTACTTTAGCTGTGAGTTGATCCAGATGATCATCTAAAACTTCTGAAGAAATTAGACGTATGCTATTAGTTTCTGTGGTGAGTTTTAAGTGCTCTTGGTTTAGCTCACCAAATAAACCCATCATGCTCTGGTTAAACTCAGCGATGGCTTCATTTTGGGTTGACTCATCATTAACCAAATAATTTTCCATAAACTTTGAGTAGATTGGGCCAAAACGCTCCATGAGAATCTCATTGCTTTTGGCATGGAATTTATCGAGAAGAGTAAATAATTTAGCAAATTGAATCTTCTTTTCTTCGTACTTGTGTTTTCTTAACTCAATATTAAGGGCGTTATCCTTTTTAAGATCCTCGAGCTCTCTAGTATATTTAATCTGAACTTGCTGCTTCTGGTCTTCTAAGCTTTCAATATCTTCTTTTAACGCTCGATTCTTGCCTTTCTCTTTACCATAGGCAATAAAATATCCTGAAGCTATTCCAAGTAGAAATGATATTAATCCAATTATGTATTCCATTCGATTCTCGATCTCAGATGAACACTAACGCCTCAATGACAGGCAAAATTTGGTTAGCTAAAATACGAGCGGAGCAAGATAGACAGCCGTATTTTATCCTTTTTTATTAACTTGTTAGCGCGTACTTTGCTGAACTTTTGGTTTTTCCCATGCAAGAATGCTTACACAGTAATTTACGCCAACCACCAAATACTCAGTTACCTTTGCATTATCTGCTAATAGAAAACCATTTCTATTCTTTTCTAAGTCGAACCAACCATCAGAATTTATTTCATGAAGCCAACCTGCTTGTAAAGAACAATCAGGCCAAAACTCTAGCAAGTCACCTTCATCTAAAACCCGAAAACCTGCTGGATCTTCAAAAATAATATCGATTTTATCTCCATCGATAGATATTGTGATCTCTAGAAGTTCAACATCAAAATTGAGGTTTATCACCTCAATCGTGTTTGTTGAATTATCAAACTCTATAACTTTAGATTTCACCAAAACCTCAGAGTACCGCTAACAGCTTATTGACAACACTTTGGGGGTTATAACACCCCAAAATGGCGTATATTACATTGTTTAATAATTCCACTAAATAACTTTAATGTAAACAAGTGATTAGGCATGTTATAAAAAGGTCTTTGTTATTTTTCACCAAAACGATTTTTAATGATGTTATCGGACAAAATCAAAACAGCTGGCTCTGTAAGTTAGCTTTATTTATGTAGCTACCTTTTACGAGCATAATTAACAAACGTACGGATACTAAGCGCTAGTTAAGGCTTATTGAGGCTTACTTATACTGGTTTAGCATTGTTATACGCTTTAATAGTTGGCGTTTAGCCTTATCTGGTGGAAAAACTCGATTATAAAACAGAGGAAAAAGTAATAGGAAAATTTTGGCTTTATGTATTTAGCGCGTAATTAGCTAAAGCATTGGTGAGATAAGCGAGCCTTAACATATTAATGATACAGGCTCGCTGGGGTGTTTATAATAAAACGAATGAGTGAGGTGCTTACTTTATATCAAATTTCACGTGGTCAAAGTATGGGTTTTTCTCACGCGCTTTAAGTATACTAATTGTAGTGAGCACAATGAGTTGCAACTCGCTATTTACGCTAACAACTATGCATTCGTCTCTATTAGCATTGCGCTTTGTGTCAGTTGCTACGCCACATACACCATCGCCATTTTTTAATATAAGCTCAATACTTAAACGGTGCATACAGGCAATTTCGATATAGTCGTATTGGTTGCAACTGATCATAATGTCCTCTTTATATGTTATTTAGTCGGTTTAAAAATCATTAAAAAAGCAATAACAACAAGGTTGGCTATATACCAAAGATCTTTAATTACAAACTGCCCTAAGCGCTCCAATAAAGTGGAAGAACTAAATGCACCGGTTGCAGTAATTAAGAATGTTTGGGTCATCATAAATACGCTTAAACACGCTAAGCCACTTACAATAATTAGCTTTTTATTATTTAAAAATAGCCCTAAGCCCAATAACACGGCAAATAATACATCAAACCCGCCAATTACGTTAGACGCGCCTTGTACGCTAAATACCGTGTATAACCACGACATAAACGGTGAGGTTTCTACTAAACTTACAATGCCTTTTGCTTCAAACTCATAAAACTTCATGCCGCCGATCCACAGTAAAACCATAGCAACCGGTATAAAGTTTAAAAGTACGTGTTGTTTGTCGGTAAGTTTGTCTTTATAAAACAAAAACAAATACAAAGGCACTACTGCGAAGTATTTAATTATACCCTGCCCGCTACCAATGATTGGAAAGCCACCAAGTTGCGCCATCCAACGGTTACTGGCAAACAAGGTAAGTAATGCAACTAAACTTATAATTGCTGCAAGTAAAAGTGCTGGTGTAGGTTTCATTAATTTAAGGCGAACGAGCACGGTGGCAAACGCTAAGGCAATCATAAATGAGCCACTAATTAAACCTAACGCAGATACAGACATTAGCGAATCAACGCCATAAAAACTAAACGTAGCCGTTAACGTATTAGGGTTTGCTCCTAACGCAAACGATAAGCCAAGTAACAAAAAGCTACTCGCTAATAAAAAAGTAATCACGTTGTTGGTTAATTTTAAGTTCATTGTATTTCCAAGTATTCGTTGAGGTTTATAAAGACCTTACGAGCCGATAAAACAATTCAAGCTAACTCTTAAAAATATAAGAGTTGATTAAGCACAACGTAAGCTCTCATCGGGTAATGTAATCAATCACTTTAGTTTATAGTTTATTACCTCTTTATTAATAAAATTAAATAAGTCTAATATTCATATGATGTGCGTCATTTTTTTTATTATAAAATGAAGTAGAATAACGTCGCCTTTTCAATACACAGAATGCATGCATTTCTAAAACTTAGGGACATTTTTAATGAAGGGTACTGATATTCGAGTTACCTCTGGACTGATTTCTATAGCCATTGTTTTACTACTTTGGTTTGCTGTACCGCCCCCGCAAGGTGTTACCGAAAACGCATGGCATTTGCTCGCTTTATTTATTGGTACTGTAGTTGCCATTATTGGTAAAGCAATGCCAATCGGCGCCATTGCTATTTTAGCTATTACTTCTGTTGCGTTAACCGGCGTAACTAATGACAGCCCATCGGGCGCTATTAAAGATGCATTAAGTGGCTTTTCTAATTCATTAATTTGGTTGATTGGTATTGCTATTATTATTTCTCGGGGTTTAGCTAAAACTGGTTTGGGAAATCGTATTGGCTATAATTTTATTTCTCTTTTTGGTAAAAAAACAATTGGTATTGGTTACGCACTCGCACTTTCTGAACTTGTTATAGCGCCTGTAACGCCAAGTAATACCGCGCGAGGCGGCGCTATTATTCACCCAATAATGAAGTCGATAGCAACAAGCTTTGGCTCGTCCCCTGAGGAAGGCACATCTCGTAAAATTGGGCACTACCTTGCTTTAGTGAGCTACCATATAAACCCTATTACATCAGCTATGTTTATTACGGCGACTGCGCCAAACCCGCTAATTGTAAAACTGATTGCTGATGCCACCGGTGCAAATATTAGTATTACTTGGGGTACGTGGGCGCTGGCAGCGCTTGTTCCTGGTTTGCTATGTATTGCCCTTGTGCCTTTGGTTGTTTATGCCATTTACCCACCTGAAGTTAAAAGTACACCCGACGCTAAAACCTACGCAGAATCTAAATTAACTGAAATGGGCCCAATGAGTTATGGCGAAAAAATAATGGTGGGTGTTTTTGCTATGCTGCTTGTTTTATGGGCCGGCGTGCCTGCAATGATTTTAGGGGCTGACTACGCAGTTAACACAACCGCAGTGGCTTTTTTGGGTCTGTCGGTTTTATTAGTGACTGGTGTATTAAGCTGGGACGATGTACTTAAAGAAAAGTCTGCGTGGGATACCGTTGTTTGGTTTTCAGCATTAGTAATGATGGCCACTTTTTTAAATAAATTAGGTTTGGTAACGTGGTTTTCAACACTTGTTGAGAGCAACATTGCGCAACTGGGCTTTGACTGGATTGTATCGGCTATTATATTGGTAGCTGTGTATTTTTATGCTCATTACTTTTTTGCCAGTACCACAGCACATATTACTGCTATGTTTGCCGCATTTTACGCCGCAGGTTTAGCGCTTGGCGCTCCGCCTTTATTTTTAGGTTTACTGTTAGCTGGCGCTTCATCACTCATGATGTCGTTAACGCATTACGCAACGGGCACATCTCCCATAGTGTTTGGCTCAGGCTATGTATCATTAAAAGATTGGTGGGTAATGGGTCTTATAATGAGCATTATTAATTTAAGTGTATGGGGAATTGTTGGCGGGCTTTGGTGGAAAGCACTTGGGTATTGGTAGTATTGCCTTTGTTAGCTTGGCTTGCACATTTAATACTGCGCACATATTTTGATTAGTTCTACAAATATAAACATTAAGGCTGTTGCAAGGGAGCACTATGGTTTTTAAATTTATAAAGGCAGTATATTCAGACCGAGACTACTTATTAAGCCTCAGAAAACTGACTATGGTTGAACACTTAAAATGCCGGGTTATTTTTAATACCAATTCGCTTAATTAAGTGATCTATTTTGAGGCTGGAAAAACGTGTTGATAGCTAGGCAAAAAATTCGCTATTTAGTTGTTCTAAATGAGCATTTTTTAACGCAGGTAGCGACACGTTTAGCCCCGCAAAATGATTAAGTATTATTGCGGATTGGTATAACAGATCAACAGCATGTTTTAAGGCTTGATGATCAATATGACTGCTCCCATCTTATAGTTATAAATGAGGTACCAATTGGTACTTTAAAATACCAAACGCACGCTCAACACGTTGAAATAATGCAATTACAAATACATCCATTGCACCAAAATAAAGGGTATGGGAAAGCGGTTATTGAACAAGTTATTACAAGTGCGCAGTCAAAACCGATTAAACTCACCGTGCTTAAAAAAAACCCAGCATTAGGACTTTATAAGCGGCTGGGTTTTACTATAACGGATGAGGATAATTACGAGTACCACATGCAAACGCGAGCTACTCGTAGCTAAAAATTAGTCGCTTTGATCTCTGAAGTCTTTTTTTCTGAAAATAGTTAAATGCCAACCCCAATGCAAAGAGCCTAATCTTAAAAAGATAGTCGTGAAAAATGAGCCTAAAATACACCAAATGTAATCTACATTAAGGCTAAATAAAGCGGCATAAACTGCACCACCCGCTAAACACGCAGAGGCGTAAGGTTCGCTGCGCATAACAGTTGGCACCTCACGGCAAATTACGTCGCGTATTAAACCACCAAATATACCTGTAGTAATGCCCATGGTAATTGCGACCACCATGCCAGAGCCATTAATGAGTGCTTTTTCTATCCCCATAATATTAAATAGCGCCATACCAACAGCGTCTACCAATAAAAAGTAGTAGTTATTAACGCGCGGTAAGTATCGAATAAATGCAATTGTTGCTATAACGGCCCCATAGGTCGAATATAAATACTCTGGGGTAGCAATCCAAAATACCGGTTTGTTTAAAAGTATATCTCTGAGGGTACCGCCCCCTAGTGCTGTAACGGTTGCAACCACTACTACGCCAAAGCCACTAATGTTTTTTTCATACCCAAGCAATGCCCCTGCAACAGCAAAAAATGCGACACCGAGTAACCCTAGTACCATAAAGTATTCAGCAGTCATGGTAATTCCTTTTTAAAGTTTATTAGGAGTTGTATCAACTTACGTGCCAAAAAACATCCCTTAAAATTTGAATTAACTTTAAAAAATACATTTAAAAACAACGCTATAATTTACACTGAATGCAGTTTCAGGTTAGGTTTTATAAAAGGTAATATTTGAGAAGGTAATTATTTTAAAAGTAGGTATTTTTTACACGTTGTTTATAAGTAGGCCCATAAATTAAGCTGGCGCTATTTATACACTCAAAGTAAGCAAGATAGCCTACAAAAATTGACTCAAAGATTAATAGGCTAATACCTATCCAACTTGCAGAATTAATATATTCAAAAATAAAGAAAATACAAACTATTACCCAAAAGCAGTTGGCTATAGCTAATACTTTAATGGCTAATAAGCTTCTTGTTCTTTTAAATGCTAATAAAAGTGCGCATATACCATAAAGTATATTAGCTGCTGTAATAAATTGAAGTGCATGTAAAGGTAAAGAATAAATTTCGTAGAACCAAGATTGAAAACTAAACAAAGTTAAACCAGCAAGTAAACCTGCTATACCGTCAAGGTAGAGTATGTCTAATTTTTTATGTGTAATCACTTTTAATACCCTTCAACTTTTTAACTGGGCTGCCTTTTTAAGCGCCCACCAACCAATTACTAAGCTCATTAATATACGTACAGGAAAGTAAATAATAGCTGGTAGGCCAAATAACCAATTGGCAAAGCCTTGTGGCATTACATAAAATGCGACCCGCTTCACCCAAAATATAAACTCAACATACTGCGCTAAAAAGTCATTAAGCGATAAGCTTAGTAGCGCTAATTCATTACTTATTAGAACCCATAAGACATATAAACCAAGCAGACCATCACCCATACTACCAATATAAGATGAGTAGCCTATAAATAATAAAAAACTGCGCATGGTAAGTCCTTCTTAGCTATACCAACAAGTTAAAATACAAACTAGCTAATCCAAAAAATATTAAAAATGGCTTTGTTAATTGCACCCTTTAGACGTTTTAACTAATTGAATATTATTAACACTTGCGTGTACTCCACAGTAAAACATGTAGTTAGAGCAATGATAGTTTTCATCCATAATATTCAAACCATTCTCATCAAATTCTAGCTCAAACTTACAGTTAATATCGTATTCGGGCTCTTGTTCTTCAAACACCAATTTTTTACCCTTTAGTATTAAAGGTAATGGTTCTGTCGTCCCTTCTAACGGAGCTGTGATAGTACAAATATGAAAGTTAAAGCCCCAGATAAAACCTTCTGTAAAATATTTATCGTCTTTTTTAAATATATTTATATAGCTCGTTTTTAATTTAAAGCGCTCATTACTTTCGCTACCATCGTCGTTGAGCATAGGGATAGCGCTAGTTATTTTGTCTGTTCTTGAATAGCATCCTTCAAATGAGCCTGCATGTGAATATCCACTAAAGACCGCACTTGCTAGCATAAAAGCTGTTTTAATCATCACTCGCTCCTTGCTGTAATGTTAAGTTCGCTCAAAAAAACGCCCTGTATCGTCTGTCATTTTTACTGGTAAACCGTTACCAACCATAAAGTGATAAAAACGTAAATCATCAATCAAGTCAGGGGCTGATATTTCTATGTCTCGGTAGGTCGCATCTCTAAATTTAAACCTTAAGGTATGCTCAAATCGCTTCGTTTGACAATAAAGTACTTCTTCTAGCTCAGACACCTTTATATTTATACCAAGTAATTTAAATTCACCATTGGCAATATCAATAGCTTGTGATTGCTTATTATTTGTAGATAGCCATTCAATAACCACTCCTAAAGAAGATAATCCAAACAAATATAAAAACTGATGCAATAAAGGTTTTTCGTTAATTACTTCCATGTAAAATAGCAAAATGACAATAAATAATGCTGATAAAGCCAAACTATAGACTATTTTAAATCCGGGTAGTTTTTTTTGCCTAGGCAAAGCTGCCATAATTAATATCCTGATTAATCTACATAACTCACTTTTGTTCCCGCTAAATGATCATGTAAACATCGTTTATCTTTTCCAAATATAAATAATGGATTAACAAAACCAGCTATAAACTGACCTACCGAAGGGACAAGTGATAATAGTTGCATACAAAGCATGCGTTTAAAGTAAATTGTAGTAAAGCTTGCTTGTGTACCATCTAAATTTTCAATACGGATAGACATTAAAGATTTACCAATTGTTTGTCCGCGTTGGTACATAAGGTAACCATGAAGCACTAACGTGCTTAATATGCCATAACCTAGCAAACCTGCAGATAAAGTAAGTGTTGGTTGGCTTAAACTACCAAACCCTACGAGCATGAATACAGGTATAAAACAAACAACACCTAAAACGCCATCAACAATAGCAGCCACTAGCCTATCTGAGCGCGTTGCTTTTTCTCCTGCTACTTTTGATACAATATTTTCAGATGGGCTCTGTGCTTCTCGCGTTTTAATTAAGTCGTCTATTTCTTTTGCTCGTTCTGGGTAGGCTTCGCGATCTATAGCTCTCGCTGATGAGTAAAGCTCATCTAAAGTGTAGGTAGAAAAATCTATTTCAGAGTCCATGAAAGCTAAGTCCGTATCTTCTTTTTATCGTAATTTAACATAATTAATTTATGTTATTCAATTATTTATGTGTTTTTAATAACATACCATAACGTGTTGGCGTTTTTACAATTCGATCCGCAAGCATGCTGGTATGTCCTGCTAAATCTAGCGCATCAGCAGGCTCTTTTATATTCATTATACCTATCAGCTTAATTAAGTGAGCTATTTTGAGATAAGAAAATCGTGTCGATAACAAGGCAAAAATTTCGCTATTTAGTTGTTCTATATCAGAAATTTTTAACACAGTTAGCGTCAGGTTTAAGCCTTTAAATTGATCAAGTACTATTGCTGATTGGTATTATACGGCCATTAAAAAACATGTCCCCTTGGTCAGGTTTAACCACATCATAAAGCATTTTCATTAATGTGCTTTTACCAGCCCTACTTTCCCCTTTAGATTTAAATAGTAAAAGCATTCGCTTCACCGTGCCTTATTTTTAAGGCTACTCCGTTATTACCTATACCTCGACAATTTAACCCAACAGCCCTTAACTGACCAAGCGGTCAACAATGGCATAGTAACTGCAATAAGCTAATTAAAGATTAAAAAGTATTTTTGTTACCCGTGCGCAAACAACAAGAAAAAACATACGCCAAGCCTTTATGTATCAGGGCTTTATAAAAATTAAGGGGGTCTGTGTGATTCAATTTTTATTAAATAACACGCCAATTGAAGTACAAGAATGTTCGCCAAGTCTCACCATTTTGGACTGGCTACGCACCAAAAAAGGGAAAGTGGGCACCAAAGAAGGGTGTGCAACTGGCGACTGTGGCGCGTGCACAATTTTAGTAGGTGAAGAGCGTATAAATGCAAACGGGCAAGCTAGTTGGCAATACAAAACAATGAACAGCTGTTTATTGTTATTAGGGAATGCGCATGCAAAACATATAGTAACGGTAGAGGCTGTGACTACTGGCTTATACCCAAACTTAACCGATTTACACCCCGTACAACGTGCACTGGTGGAGTGTCATGGTTCGCAATGTGGTTTTTGTACGCCTGGTATAATAATGAGCTTGTTGGCTCTTTATATTAATGAACCAACGTACCCTGGTAAAAAAGCGGTTATTCATGCACTTGGTGGTAACTTATGCCGTTGTACAGGTTATAGCCCAATATTACTTGCAGCCGAAAAAGCCTATAGCTATGAACGTAAAGCTGAACCGTACTCAGCAATGGCCGCCCAATTTAAAGCATCACTTAATACGCAATATGATGACGATATTCCATTTTTAAAAAATGGTCCTCGCAAATTTTACTTACCACAAACTGCCCAACAACTTGTTGAGCTAAAAGCGCTTTATCCTTATGCACATTTAGTTGCTGGTGGCACCGACTTTGCCATTGAGCTTAGCCAAAACATGCTCTTACCGGATGTAATTATCTCCCTTAGCCAAGTAAAGGATCTTTGCACCTTGGCAGATAATAACGGTGAGTTACACATAGGTGCAGCGCTACCTTATAGCCAATTTGTTGAGGCATTTTATAACCATTACCCAGAGTCAAAAGAGCTATTTGAACGCTTAGGATCAAGCCAAGTACGTAACAGCGGCACACTAGGTGGCAGCATAGGGAATGCCTCTCCGATTGGCGATCCCGCTCCACTTTTAATCGCTCTTAATGCATCAATGGATTTATTAAGCAGCGCTGGTTCGCGCACTATTAAAGTTGCCGACTACTTTATTGATTACAAAAAAACAGTTCTTAAAAGCGATGAAGTAATTAGTAAGTTCACCATCCCAAAGCGCCCAGAGTCGCTAAAACTGGCCTGTCATAAAATATCAAAACGCTTTGAAGACGATATATCTACCGTGTGTTTGGTGCTTGCTATAGAGCATTCACAAAACATGATTACTCAAGCCCGCTGCGCTATGGGCGGTATGGCAGCTATTCCTAAGCGCGCGCAGCATCTTGAGCAAAAGCTGGTATCTCAATCATTACAAGTAAGTAGTTTTATAGACGCAGCAACGGCTATTAACGATGACTTTACGCCCATGAGCGATGTAAGAAGCAGTGCGCGTTATCGCACCACGGTAAGTAAAAACTTATTACAACGCATTGGTATTGAGTTTTGTGAGCCGCAAGCACGCAACAATAACAACATTGCCATTACGAGGATCTCACATGCGTCACTTTGAAATGGATAACCTAAAAGCGCAAGGTGGTAGCGTTGGACAGTCTAAATATCACGAAAGCGCTATTAAACAAGTTTGTGGCAGTGCAAATTTTGCCGACGATAATCCTGAGTCTTACGGTTGCCTGCATGCATACCCAGTGCTCGCCCCTATTACAAGCGGCTTTATTAAATCAATAGATACCAGTCTCGCACTGGCAGTTAAAGGCGTTAAACGTATTTTATCGGCCGAAGATGTTCCGGGTAAATTAGATATTGGCCCGGTATTTCCTGGTGATGTATTACTCACTAGTCATGAAATTCAATACCACGGGCAACCTGTATTAATTGTCGTTGCCGACAGCTACGCCATAGCACGCCGCGCAGCGCGTTTAGTGGTTATAGAGTGCGAGCAAACCACACCCATACTTGATATTAAAGAAGCCATTAGCAAAGAGCATTGGGTGAGGCCGCCCCATTCACTTAACCGTGGTAACAGCGAACAAGCCATTAATAACGCAGCCCACCAGCTTAAAGGCGAAATAAACATAGGCGGGCAAGAACACTTTTATTTAGAAGGTCAAATAGCGCTGGCGCAACCTGATAACGACGGGGGGATACATGTTCAGTGTTCTACGCAACACCCTACTGAGGTTCAACACTTAGTTGCTAAAATTTTAAAAAAGCCATTTAGCTTTGTAAACGTAGAAACCCGCCGTATGGGCGGTGCTTTTGGCGGCAAAGAAACCCAAGGCGCACCATGGGCATGCCTTGCAGCTCTTGCGGTTTACCACCTTGGTTGCGCAGTAAAAATGCGCCTAGCCCGTAGCGACGATTTTAAATTAACCGGTAAGCGCCACCCTTTTTATAATCAATACCATGTTGGTTTTGACGAAAATGGTTTAATAGAAGGTGCCGACATTACCGTAAATGGGTTTTGTGGCTACTCGCCAGATTTATCTGATGCAATTGTAGACCGTGCCATGTTTCATGCCGATAACGCCTACTACTACCCAGCCGCCACAATCAAGGGTAATCGCTGTAAAGTAAATACCGTAAGCCATACCGCATTTAGAGGATTTGGTGGCCCGCAAGGAATGATTATGGGCGAGCTAATAATGGACGATATAGCCGCCAAATTAGGTAAAGATCCGCTTGAGATCCGAAAACTCAATTTATATAAAAAAGGCCGCGATACCACGCCGTACCATCAAACCGTAGAGCAACATATTTTAAAAGATATGATTGCTCAGCTTGAGGAGTCGGGTGACTACTGGGCACGTAAAGAGGCTATTAAAGCATTTAACGTATCGTCACCTATTATCAAAAAAGGCCTTGCGATGACGCCGGTTAAATACGGTATCTCGTTTACGGTACAACATTTAAACCAAGCTGGTGCATTAGTACATGTATATAGCGATGGTTCGATACATTTAAACCACGGCGGCACCGAAATGGGCCAAGGGCTCAACACCAAAATTGCGCAAATTGTGGCCCATGGCTTTGGGGTTGATTTTAACGCGGTAAGTATTAGTGCTACGCGTACCGACAAGGTACCAAACACTTCACCAACAGCGGCCTCAAGCGGTACCGACTTAAACGGTATGGCAGCCCTTAATGCAGTAAACACAATAAAAGAGCGCTTAATAAACTTTATTATCGAGCACTTTGAAGTAAACAGCCAAAGTATTACATTTAAAGATAACCTCATTACTTTTAGTAAAGGGGAAATTAGCTTTAGCGAACTTGCAAATCTCGCTTACATGAATCGTATATCGCTTTCATCAACGGGTTATTACGCTACGCCTAAAATTCACTACGATAGAGCCAAAGGTGAAGGCCGCCCATTTTTTTACTACGCTCACGGCGTAGCACTCAGCGAAGTAGAAGTAGATACGCTAACTGGCGAAAACACGGTAACCCGCGTTGACATACTGCACGATGTAGGCAGCTCAATTAACCCAGCACTTGATATAGGCCAAATTGAAGGCGCCTTTGTACAAGGTATGGGCTGGCTAACAACCGAAGACTTACAATGGAATGATAAAGGCCAGCTTGCAAGCTTTGGCCCAGCCAACTACAAAATACCAGCCATTGGCGATACACCTGCCGAATTTAACGTCAATCTTTATAACTCAGCAAATCCAGAAACCACCGTGTTTAGATCAAAAGCCGTAGGCGAGCCGCCATTTATGCTGGCCTTTAGTGTATGGAGCGCTATTCGTAATGCCATAAGTAGTGTGGCTGATTACAAATACACCGCCCCATTGGATACACCCGCAACCCCAGAGCGAGTATTGAGTGCAATTGAGCAAACCGCTAGTTGGTTTAAGGAGCATCAACATGACTAATTTAAATGAGTCGTTTCAGGGTTTTCATACTCAAAACTGGGCGCAGGCTATAAACGAGCACGAACAAAGCGGCACTAATTATGTAATTGCCACGGTACTTGGCACAAATGGCTCAACCCCTCGCGGCACAGGCTCAAAAATGGTAATAAGCGGCGAGCATATTTACGACACCCTTGGCGGTGGCCACCTTGAATACGTAGTAATAGAAAAAGCCCGCGAACTACTTGCCAAAGGCGAAGCCGCCCAAGTAATAGAGCAATTTAACCTAGGTGCAAATTTAGGCCAGTGCTGCGGCGGGGCTGCCACAGTTATGCTTGAATGCATGCAATGCGAGCGCTTTACTTTAGATATTTACGGCGCAGGCCACGTAGCACAGGCGCTTATTGGTATATTGGCACAACTACCTATGCGCATACGCTGGATAGATAGCCGCGCAGATGTATTCCCACAGGCTATTCCAAATAACGTAGTAAAAGTGATTGATGAAGAGCCAACAGAACAAGTAAAGCGTGCGCCTAAAGCTAACAACTACTTAATATTGACCCATAACCACCAGCTCGACTTTGCACTCACCCAAGCCATTATTAAACGCGCTGATGCCAATTGGCTGGGCGTTATTGGCTCTGACACTAAAGCAAAACGTTTTAAACAACGCCTAGCCCATCGCGATTTTACAGCCGATCAAATACAACAAATGACCTGCCCTGTTGGGCTTAAAAATATTACGGGCAAATTACCAATGGAAGTGGCTATTTCGATTAGTGGACAGCTAATTGCCCTTTATCAGGCTATGCAAACCCAAGCGCCAAAACGCCAAGGCTTGCAGTGGCGCACACTAAAAAATGCCTTAATTAGCACCACGCAGGAGGAAGTAGGCGCATGAGTAGCTTACAAATAAATACGCTAAATGATGCACAAGCAAAACAAGCACTTGAGCATTGCTGCTCGGCCCCTAACTGGGTGGCAGCCATGGTAAAAGCAATGCCATTTAAAAGTGCTCAACAGCTGTTTGAATGCGCAAAAAGCATATGGGATAGCCTTGGCGAGAGCGACTATTTAGCTGCCTTTGAAGGCCATCCGCAAATAGGTGACTTATCAACCCTTAGCAAAAAATACGCTGCTACCGCACAAAAAGCGGGGCATGAGCAATCGGGTATGAGCAAAGCAAACGAAGCCGTACTTACCAAAATGATCGTTCTTAATAAAGAGTACCTGAGCAAGTTTGGCTTTATTTTTATAGTGTGCGCCACCGGTAAAACGGCCGAACAAATGCTTGAACTCATAGAGCAGCGCATACACAACACCCGCAGTACAGAGCTTAATATAGCCGCGGGCGAACAAGCCAAAATAACAAAAATAAGATTGGAGTCACTGCTATGAATAAAAGTATGAACAAAAGCCCTATAACCACCCATATACTCGATACCAGCACCGGAGAACCAGCAGCAAACGTTGCTGTTAAGCTATTTAAACTTACAAATAACGAATGGGTACAACTAACCCAAGGCACAACCGATACCGATGGGCGAATTACCGACTGGCTAAATACAGAAGTAGAATTTGCAACCTATAAGCTAGTATTTGATTTAGATAGTTATTACCAAAACCAACCTATCCCTGCGTTTTACCCAGAAGCGCAAATAACGTTTAGATTACAAGATACTAAACATCATCATATCCCATTGTTGCTTAGCCCATTTGGCTACTCTACATACAGAGGTAGCTAACTATGAGCACGCAAAACAATAATAACTTAACAGTAGTTTGTGCCGATATACTCGACTTTGTTGACGACCCGGCCATTGCTGGCGAAAGCGCCCATCGTTTTTTTGAAAAGGGCGCATTAGTTATCAAGCACGGCAAAGTAGTTAAACTTGGTTACGAGCAAGACATATTACCTACGCTTGATAAATCAGCGCGTGTTATCCGCCACGATGGCAAACTGGTTATGCCTGGTATGATTGACACCCACATACACTTACCACAAACCGAAATGGTGGGGGCGTACGGCGAGCAACTGCTAAGTTGGCTAACCGAGTATGCGTTTCCGACAGAGAAAAAATTTACGTGTAAGCATTATTCAAAAGAGATCTCTAATCGCTTTTTAGACGAGCTGCTGCGCAATGGCACAACCACCGCCCTTGTATTTGGTACTGTGCACCCGCAATCGGTTGATGCGTTTTTTAAAGAATCACAAAAACGCAATTTACGCATGATTGCCGGTAAAGTAATGATGGACCGTAACTGTCCTGACGACTTATCTGATTGCGCGAAAACAAGCTATGACGAATCCAAAGCCCTAATAGAGAAATGGCACAATGTTGACAGGCTAAGCTACGCAGTTACACCGCGTTTTGCCCCCACATCAACCCCTGAGCAATTACAAAAATGCACTCAGTTACTTGAAGAATACCCAGACACCTACCTGCACACTCATCTATCTGAAAACAAAGACGAGTGCGAATGGGTTAAAGGGTTATTTCCAGAAGCTGAAGATTACCTTGGCGTGTACGAGCAAGCAAAAATGGTACGCAAACGCTCGGTATTTGCCCATAGCATTCATTTATCTGAGCGCGAGCTTTGCTGCCTTGCCGATAACAATGCGGCTATATCGCACTGCCCTACCTCAAACCTATTTTTAGGCTCTGGCTTATTAAATTTAAAAGCCTGTGAAGAGCACGGCATAAACGTAGGCATGGGTACCGATGTAGGCGCAGGAACAAGCTTTTCTATGCTACAAACAGGTAACGAAGCTTATAAAATCCAACAGTTACAAGGTCAAAAGTTTTCAGCATTTAAGGGGCTGTATTTAGCAACACTCGGCGGTGCTAGAGCGCTCGATTTAGAAGGGACAATTGGTAATTTTGAAGCCGGCTGTGAAGCCGATTTTATTGTAATGGATTGTTCGGCAACTTCGTTTTTAAAATTTAGAATACAACATGCCAAAACCCTACATGAAAAACTATTTGCAATGATGATGTTAGGCGACGACCGCTGCGTTGAGCAAACCTACATTATGGGTAAAAGTGTGTATAAGCGCGATGATAACAATCAATTTTCAGACACCCGCTCACCGGTATTAGAAGAGGCTTAACTGTTATGGAAAACTATTTATTTGAGCTTGCTCATTTAGTACTGCGTTACTTTCATGTTATTGCTGGTATAGCCTGGATTGGCGCTTCATTTTATTTTGCATGGCTTGATAACAACCTACAAACACCACCGCAGTGGAAAATCGATAAAGGCATAAAAGGCGATTTATGGGCCGTGCATGGCGGTGGCTTTTACGAAGTAGCTAAGTATCAAAATGGCCCTGAACAAATGCCTCACACCCTGCATTGGTTTAAGTGGGAAGCCTACACAACGTGGATCACCGGTATATTACTATTTAGCTTACTTTATTATGTTGGCGCCGATGTGTATTTAATTGATAACAGTAAAAGTGAGCTAAGTAAATTTGCAGCTATTGGCGCATCCCTTGGTTTTATTGGCTTAGGCTATGGTGTTTATCGTTTATTGTGTAAAACCCCACTGGTTGAAAACGGCAAAGTGTTTATTGCTGTAGTTATTGGTTTATTAGCTCTGTGGACTTTTGGGGTTGATCAACTATTTAGCGACCGCGCTGTGTATATTCATGTAGGTGCACTTATTGGCACGTGTATGGTGGGTAATGTATATCACATTATTATGCCAGGGCAGCGCTACATGGTGAGTGAAGTAGAAGCTGGTAGAATCCCTGATTCAGCGCCAGGTTTAAAGGCAAAGCTGTGTTCTATTCATAATAACTACGCCACATTACCTGTAGTATTTATTATGCTTAGCAATCACTTTCCTTACACGTATAGCCACAATTTTGGCTGGCTTATTTTAATTGCGCTGTTTGGTATTGGTATGTGGATACGCCATTACTTTAACTTAAAACATCAAGGCGTTAATAAACCTTCAGTACTTATAAGTGGTATCGCAGCATTTTTTGCCCTTATGCTAGCAATAGCACCTTGGCCCAGCAGTACAACAAATGCAGACGAAAACGCGCCTTTACAAGCAAGTATTACCGACGCACAAGCGTGGGATATAATCAGCAAACACTGTACGCAGTGCCACAGCGAGACACCCACCTCTGAGCTTTTTCAAACAGCGCCACTTGGCTTTAAACTCGACTCAATTGAACAGGTGAAAAAGTCGCAAGTACTTGTGCATACTCGCGCCGTAATAACTAAAGACATGCCACTGGCTAATATGACAAAAATGACAGACACAGAGCGCGAAGCGCTAGGCTCTTGGCTCGCAGCGCTTAAAAAGGAGCAATAAAATGAGCGATCAATTTAAAAACTACCCGCGCGATTTAATTGGTTATGGCCCAGATGTACCTCATGCAAACTGGCCTAATAAAGCACGTATTGCCGTGCAAGTGGTATTAAATTACGAAGAAGGCGGCGAAAACTGCGTATTACATGGTGATGCAGCCGCTGAAACGTTTTTATCAGAAATAGTCAGTGCTCCCCATGTAGAAGACCGCCATATCAGCATGGAGTCTATTTACGAATATGGCTCGCGCGCGGGCGTGTGGAGGTTACTGCGTTTATTTAAAAAATACGATATACCGGTCACCATTTTTGCAGTGGCGATGGCCCTTGAGCGCCACCCCGATGTAGCTAAAGCCTTTGTTGAAGCAGGCCATGAGATTGCAAGCCATGGCCTGCGCTGGATTAATTATCAAAATATAGATAAGCAAACCGAGCGCGAGCATATGCAACAAGCCATTGAGATTATTCAAACGCTTACGGGTAAAAAGCCCAAAGGCTGGTATACCGGCCGAACTAGCCCAAATACCGCAGCACTTGTAGTTGAAAATGGTAATTTTTTATATGATTCCGACGATTACAGCGACGACCTACCTTTTTACAGTATTAAAGAAGGTAAGCCACAGCTTATTGTGCCCTACACGCTTGATGTAAACGACATGCGCTTTGCTGCCGTGCAGGGTTTTAACGCAGGCGATCAGTTTTATAATTATTTAAAAGATGCCTTTGATACGCTATACGAGGAAGGCGATCCAGAAGGTGAAAACACCCCTAAAATGATGTCGATAGGTTTGCATTGTCGCTTAATTGGCAGACCAGGAAGAATAAAAGCATTAGCACGGTTTTTAGAATATGCTCGCTCGCATGAGCAAGTATGGTTTGCCACGCGTGAGCAAATAGCCGAGCACTGGCTTAAAACCCACCCGTATAAAAAAGCATAGTTTATATTTTTTAAAACATAAAAAAGCCCAGCAAAGCTGGGCTTAAATTACTTTAGGAGTAGTGAAATTTATTCAAAAGAAACGGTGATGATATTCGAACACACATTTTCTGTTACACATAATTGGTAATCGTACGATGGTAATGTAGCTCCACGCACGTAATCACGGTAGCGACCATTATCTGCAGTGGTATCAACTAACTCACCATTACGGTAAACGCTTAATGACTCTGCACCAACTTCTTCCCAGCTAAGTTCTACACGCATCGTACCTAGGCGTGTTTTGTTAGCGCGTTTTAAGTTCAGTTCAAGGGTCACGTCACTTACAACAACGGCTTGGGTAAATGTATCTGTATTACCTTCACTGTCAGTAACAGTTAGTTCTACATCGTAACTACCCGATTGCGCATATGCATGCACAGGGCTTGAATCTGTTGATGTAGCGCCATCGCCAAAGCTCCAGCTCCATTGTGTAATGTCGTTATTGGCATCATTGCTTGTATCTACAAACGAGGCTGTTAAACCTTGCGTATCAACAGTAAAGCCTGCACGTGGCGGTTGTGCACTTACTTCGCCTATAGCGCTAAGCGTAAGTGACCAGCCATTAATTGTACCTGTATCAGCGGCTGCAGTATCTTCTACATGAAGAGTCCAGTCACCATTTGCTACTTCGCCATTGAATGCACTAGACGTGAAGCTCTTAACAATATCATCGTTACTACCACCAACATTGCTTTGCAATGTTACCTCTGTACCTTGTGCAGATATTAGTTTTACAACTAAGTCACCAGAGTAAGTATGAGTAATATCAACATCGGCGGTTGTGCCAAATACGGTTAAATCATCAGAAACATTAATTACTGAGCTAATCCCCTGTGGAGAATTATCTGGAATTGCTACGCTACCAGTACTGCTGTAGGTAAAGTCATTTAACCCTAATGGTTGTATCATTAATTCAACCGATTGCTGTTTAACAATATCACCCGCAGTGGCCGTTACGGTAAACTCGTAATCTCCCCACTGAGTATCAGTATCGGTTTCAACATTTAGTATCACGTCATCACCAGGGCGCGCTGTAAGCGATGATAAATAAGCACCACCTAATGTTGTTGATAATTCAAGCGTTACTTCCTCATCCCACTCGGCAATTGAGCCAATTGTAAATGTATAGCTTGTAGCCTCTCCAGCTATAATTTGTTGGGTAAGCGGGCTAGCTGATATTTTAAAACCAGGAGTTGGATCCGCATCAATAAGTGCTTGGTTAACATTAAGTCGCGTACCGGCTACCGTTTTCCCCTGCAGTGCAGCATTAGCATCGCCCGAGCTCATTAATAAATCTTTAAGTTCTTGAGTAGATAACTCTGGATTAATAGATAAAACTAGCGCAGCTGCGCCAGCAACATGCGGTGTTGCCATTGACGTACCAGAATACGATGCATAACTTTCACCCGGTGTAGTAGATAAAATAGCAGTACCTGGTGCGCCCATATCAACACTGGTTAAGCCCCAATGAGAGAACCACGAAATATCATCAGTTTGGTTAGTACTTGCAACCGATAGAACACTCGCATTTTCGTAGTTTGATGGATAATGTGGGTTTACATCGTTATCAATAGTGTCGTTACCTGCTGCAGCTACAAACAGTAGCTCCGCAGCTTCACTTGATTCGATTGCATCAGCCAGCGCTTGGCTATAGCCACCGCCACCCCAACTATTATTTAATACGCGGATGTTAACACCAGAGTTTTTTAGGCCAACCATGTAATCAATACACTTGATTGCATCTGATGTTGATCCATTACCTGCTGCATCTAAAAACTTACAACCAACAAGTGATACTTCATGATTTACACCCACTACACCCACAGAGTTATTACCACTCGCACCTATAGTTCCAGACACGTGCGTTCCGTGACCTTCATCATCCATAGGATCGCCACTATTGGTAATCGCATTGATACCATGAATATCATCGATAAAGCCATTACCGTCATTATCAATACCATCGCCTGCGATTTCAGAGGTATTTACCCACATATTGCTCGCTAAATCGCTATGGCTATAATCAATACCTGTATCGATTACACCAACAACTACATCACGACTACCAGTAGAAATAGTCCACGCTTCTACAGCATCAATATCAGCGTCTGCCGTACCACCGGTCTGACCTTCATTATTTAGGCCCCAAAGCTCATCAAAACGAGGGTCGTTAGGTGCGCTCGCAATACTTACTCGGTAATCTGGCTCAACATATTCAATAGCTTGATGAGACTTTAAGCGCTCAATAGCTTCTTTAGTGCTCATGCCAGACACTTTAAATTTAGCAAGGCGACCTGAGAATAATGATGTGAAGTTATCATCAACTTCATCATTATTTAAATCTGTAATTTTTGCTTTAACCAAGCTTCGTGCTTGTTTACGCATTTGGGGTGTTGCATTTTTTTTATATTTAACAATAACAGAGTCACTGCTTGCAGCTGCTTGTGGAAGAGCTCCTGCATCAGGTAATTTAGCCGAAGCCAAACAAGGTAGTAAAGCAAGCGTAATAATAGATAATTTTGTTTTCATTGTTCTATCCATAGTTGGGTTAGCTTAGAAGCACTAAGCGGGTTTGTTCACTATTTCAAGTACAAGGGATCACGTGGCAAGTTATAAGCAAACTAGTAAATACGATATTTGACAAGTTAAAAAGTTAAAAAGAATTAAAAATCATAAATTTTGACCAGTTTGGCTATAAAAAAAACACTAAACACAGTCATTTTAATGAACTGCCCCATTACAACCTTACCCATTATAGGGTCAAACTTTTTTACTACTTTTGCTTACTATTACATTAAAACCCACCAGTTACACACATAAACCGATGATAATAAAAGGTTAATTATTTGGTAAAAAATGATGATTTAAGAAAATGAAATAGGGGAATACAGTTAATGGGTGATTATGAATTTGAGCTTAAACTTTGTTAGTTCAATATTTATGACAAATTAAAACTTAATTATTTATAGTCACATATTACGCTTCACCTACTTCTAAAGTTACGCAAGCGGATCACAAAAAATATATCGGCACGGCATGCTGAAACAACAAATACCTTATTAAAACCTATAACATTTAGGGTATTTGATTTTAATATTTCAAGGAGAAAATAATGAAGTTGAATAAATCACTTTTAAGTTGTGCTGTTGCAATAGCAATGGGTACCAGCTTTGCCTCATATGCAGATACCGACAACAAATCAGCATCAAACTCAGAACTTAGTACAAAAATATCTATACTTAGCACCGCTAATTCAATGACATTGGCGCAATCGCAAAATAATAACACCGCGATTTTAATGCAAGAGGGAGATAGTAATACTATTGAGGTTTCGACTACTGGAAACGAGAACACAACAGAAGTTACTCAATTACAATCAGGTAATTATGTTGGCGTAACAACAATTGGTAACAACAACGAGCAAGTATATGCCCAAGATGGCGTTGCCAACGGTGTAATTACCGAAGTTACTGGTAATAATAATTACCTAAATGTTTTGCAAAGTGGCCAAGGCTTTTTTGTAAACAACGAAGCTGTCAACATGATTGTTGGTGACGACAATATCGTTGATGTAGAGCAAGGCACTGGTGGTCATTGGTTTTACAACTTAGATATGAAAGGTAATGGCAACGAAATCAGTTCATTACAAACAGGTGAGTGGCATGAAGCTGAATTAACCTCTGTAATGGGCGATCAGAATAGTCTGAGTCTTGAGCAAAACGGTTACTGGAATACCTTCAAAGTGAGTTCTTTACAAGGCAACGATAACGAGCTTGATATTGAACAAGACGGCGATCGTAATACTGTTACCTTCACTGATATTTTAGGCGATGCAAATGAGCTTTCAATTGAACAAGAAGGCAATACTAACGCAGTAACATTTGTAGCTGTATTAGGCGATGAAAACGAAATTGATTTAGACCAAGAAGGTTCTTTAAATACTATCGAATCAAACTTATTCGAAGGTCAAAACAACGAAGTTACAGTAACTCAGGTTGATTTAAGCAACTCAACAACTGTTGATATTATTGGTGACGATAATGAATTAACGGCTACACAAGTTGGCTTATTAAATGATGCTTACATGGGCGTTTTAGGTACCGATAACGAATTTATGATTAACCAAGTAGGTGAATCAAATTCAGCACACGTTGTTAACTTTAATGGGTCTGAAAATGACGTTAACGTTATTCAGTCCGGCCAAGAAAACACTGCTGTTGTTGAGTCTTCATATCCTGATATATCTCTAACATCAAACGACAACGATATCGATATTATGCAAAATGGTTCTCAAAACGAAGCCATGGTTACACTTGCAGGTATTTTAGATAGCAACATGAACCAAATTGACCTAGCTCAAACAGGTG
Source organism: Pseudoalteromonas sp. BSi20429 (assembly GCF_000238895.1). Classification (NCBI taxonomy): domain Bacteria; kingdom Pseudomonadati; phylum Pseudomonadota; class Gammaproteobacteria; order Alteromonadales; family Pseudoalteromonadaceae; genus Pseudoalteromonas; species Pseudoalteromonas sp. BSi20429. Next base: position 74,260 of record NZ_BADV01000066.1, read on the forward strand.
AAATGAACGTAGTTGATATGATGGTTGAAGGTAATGGCCACAGCATTGATATTTCACAAACTGGCGAAGGTAACTGGGTAGTAGGAATGGAGCAACCTGCATTTTTAGTAGGTGGCGAAAACGTTTCGTTTAGCGTAACTCAAATGGGTAACGATAACATTGTTGAAGGCGCCGTAATTGGTTTCAACAGCACTGTTTCAGTGACCCAAATTGGTGACGGTAACGTGACTTCTATTACTCAAATGTAATTATTGAGGTTGGGGAGAGCAACTCTCCCCATTTAGTTATGCATAATAATAAAAACCATTACCAAGTATTATTACTTACGCTTTCTCTGTTTTTAATGCCCGCATCTTATGCCGCTGAAGAGTTGGAGATTGACGGCCTACTACTTGATAGGAGTATTAGCCGCTTTGGTCATCAGTTCTATTTTGAGTTTTCTAATTACTGGCGAGATCTCCCTTCAACTGCAGGTTTTAACATTGAAATTAAAGAGACGGTCATTCCAAAAGCAGGCACAAAGCTGTCGTTAATAATGAATAACCAACTTGTTTACGCAACTTACTTAGGTAGACGACTAGAGCCTTTAAATGAGCGTGTGGAGCAGGCTGTTTATACAGTGATAGATGCAATGGCTCGCGAAAACATGGCAGTGTCAACACCCGATATGGCTAAAGATGGATGGTAAAATGAAAAATATAGCCCTTATAATAATAACAACATTAAGCTTTTCAGCAGCAGCAACTGAAATAATTTACACCCCAATTAACCCAAGCTTTGGTGGTAACCCACTCAATGCAAATATGCTGTTGAGTAAAGCCCAAGCTCAAAACAAGCATAAAGCACCGGTAGTAGAAAAAGGTTACGCTGAACAATTTCAAGAAACTCTAGAGCGCACCTATTTAAATCGTATGGTAAGAGAAATTACCGATATGGCATTTGGTGAGGACATAGAAGATAGCCTTTTCAATCAAGACTCCATATTTATGAGTGGCGATTATCAAATTGAAGTTATAACCAGCACAACCGATTCTATTACAGTAAGAATAACAAATATAATTGATGACACCGTGGTGATCATTGAAGTACCGAGGTTTGGATAATGTATAAACTACTAATAACAATAATATTAATAGGATTGAGCGGTTGTGCGAGCCTAGGGAATTTAATTCCACCATCGCAACAAAAAGCAGTTAGTTTAGAACCAACCGAATTATTCGCAGATCTGAAAAACTTACCTAAACCTGTTGGCAGTATTCCGGTATCTGTTTACTCATTTAGAGATCAAACAGGTCAATATAAGCCACAAACTAACGTTAGCTCATTTTCGACTGCCGTTACTCAAGGTGCTAACTCAATACTCATACAAGCATTACATGAATCTGATTGGTTTACGCCGGTAGAGCGTGAAGGTTTACAAAACATTTTAACTGAGCGAAAAATTATTCGTGCGGGCCAAGCCGATAATCCTAACCAAGCTGATTTACCTCCGCTAACAACCGCAAAAATCATTTTAGAGGGCGGTATCATAAGCTACGACACTAATGTAAAAACAGGTGGTTTGGGTATGGAATACTTTGGTATAGGCGCATCAGAGCTTTACCGCGAAGATGCTATTTCAATATACTTACGCGCTGTTGATGTTCGTACAGGACAAGTACTACTAAGTGTAGCCACCAGCAAAAAAGTACTTAGCCAAGAAATGCGTGCAGGCTTTTTTAGATACGTAAGCTACAAACGACTAGCAGAAGCAGAAGCAGGCTTTAGCGACAATGAACCTATGAGTATTTGTGTTACCCAAGCAATAGAAAAAGCACTCACAGATCTCATAACAAAAGGTATTGATAAAGGCTTATGGGCTAAAAAATCAGCATAAACTGACTTCCTAAATTAACTAAAGGCTACATATTGTAGCCTTTATAAGTTGTGTGGTTAGTGATTTGAAAGTACTTCGCTAACCCAACCCTTATAAAAATCTAGAGGATAACGTTTTTACTTAAATAGCGTCTTAATGGCTTTACTCTTATTTAGCCATTGGCAGCAAAACAGATATATAGCGCTGCGCCCAATTAGCAAGCTCCACCCTGTTGCGTGAGTTAGTTTTTTTAAACGCACTGTATAAATGTGTTTTTACAGTGTGGTCGCTAATGTTAAGTTTATCAGCGATTGTATTGTTACTCGCACCCTGTGCAATTAAATGAATAACAGACTTTTCTCGTTTAGTTAAATGATCGTAATCGTCCTGCTTTAATTCAATGTCGTCGTGTAAGCTATTAAACGACGATGCCACGGCTAAAATATCGTTAAAAGCTTTTGAAATCACTTTACGCGTAAACCAAAGCTCGCCAGTATTAACACGAAGTAACCCTTTAAAAATATCTTCTGGTGGATCAGACTTATAAAAAACACCATTAAAATGGTTAAGCAATAAGTTTTGCTCGCACACATCTTCTTTATCAACATTAAAAATGACAACGCTATAGTGTTTAGCTAAACAAATAAGGTCAGTCGGAATAAGGTCTTGCCATTTGCTTTTAGCACCATCGATTAAAAACAAATCATAATTTGTGCGCTGCTCAGCTTTAGGAATAACCTCGTCCATTTTAATATCACCAAACAAAGCTTGTAGTGTTCTTAAAATAGCGGTGTAGTTGTGTGAATGAAAAGATGATTGAAACGTTGTTTTTACAAATACCGAGTTTTTATGGGGCATAAATTTCGTCCTTGAAACATTTACACTACATTACCTAAATCAAATACAACTTACAATGGGATTTTGATATTAAAGTACTGTTATTCTTTCTCATCCTAAAATAGATAAAAATCAATTAAATCAATGCAAAACCTTCATCAATTTTATTTTTAAAATTGCTTTTATAAGATAAATAACAGATCGGATTAGTGGCTTAATAACTTATAAAGCCTTAAATATGCATTAGCCTAAACTAACTTTAGGATCAATTATTCTATACTCGCTTTTAGTTTATTTAGCGCATCAACCGAAAAACCTCGATCATAAAAATATAAAATTTCGCCGCTGCTATTTATGAGTACTACACGTGAGTTATTTGGGCTTTGATTACCTGTAAACTTTTGAACTGTTTCACCATCTTTATAAATAGTGATTACCCCACCCCATAATTCTTTAGGGATGCCTTTGCGCATACCGCTGTCTATAAATGTGCTAAACATACGTGGTGCCATGCCGGCAATGGTTGGTAGTTCGTATGTAGGGAGCGTTACACCCGCCATATCTAAACCAATTAACCAACGGTCTATATCAAACTGACTATCTTGCTTGTACCCAATGAGCAGCAGTGTTTTATCTGCTTTAAAATCGCTGGGTATAGTCACCATGCTTTGCTCTAAACTTTCGCCGATAATGCTTGGGAACTGTTTACCTGTTAATTGCTGGTTTGGATACTGTGTTGTACATGCACTAAGTAGTAAAAATGCAAAAGCACTTAATGTTAATTTGATCATAATAAACCTAATATTTATAAATTTCATAATGATACGTTTAGTATGGCAGCTGAGATCTAAAAATGCTGATTAGTTATATAATTTTTAAATTTAGACGCCGTCATGGGCTTACCATACTTCCAACCCTGCCCATAATGCACACCCGCCATTTTTAAAATCGCTTCTTGCTCAGTGGTTTCAATCCCTTCTGCCACACAGGTATAATTAAACTTATGCACAAGTTCCATAATATTTGGGATCATAGAGGCTTTTAAGCCCTCAGTTGCTATATCTTGAACAAACGTACGATCAATTTTAAGTTGATGAAAGCTCAAATTTTGTAAGTTTCTTAAATTCGAATAACCCGTACCAAAGTCATCTAATGATAAGTTAAATCCCGATTCAACTAAGGTTCTAAAATGAGCATGCGCAATGCTTGTATCAAGGTATTCGTCTTCAGTTATCTCTAAACAAATAATAAAGCGTGAGTTGGTAAGCTCTGTAATTTGCGGCAGTAACGACACATTACCCAGCTCTACATCACACGGAAATATATTAAGCGACACTTTAAAGCCTTCTGGCAATAACTCTATAGAGGTTAACTCTTTTATTGTGGTAGCAATCATTGCCTCAGTAAAAGTCCAAGTTAAATTATTTTTTCTAATAACCGGAATAAACTCATCTGGAAATAAAGCACCGTACTTATCTTCAAAACGTGCAAGTACCTCGCAACCAATCAGCTTGCCACTTTGCAAACAAATAATGGGCTGGTAAGTCCAATAAAATGATCCCTTTTTGAGCCCTTTACGAATACGTTGATTGGTAGAGCGGCGTGCAGCAATCCTCGCATCAACTATTAACGCACTCGATATGCCCGCTAAACAGGTTAAAATTAACGAAATTATTAATAATAAGTGATTATTAGAAAAAAACAGACTCCAAGGCAAGTGCACTACTACACAATATTGACTACTTGTAGAACTGCAAACTGAGTTAGTTTCGTAAGGAAAGAAAACGCTGTTTTTTACCTGCTGGTACAGCCCCTCTTTACCTGCTAAATGATGCAAAGTATTTGGTGTTTTATAAATAACTTCCCAATCTGGCGCAGTAATTCCGATGTTGGTAAAGGGCGTGCTCTGCATAATTAAATTATAGTCCCCTTGTCTGACTATAATTACCTCCATAGGGCGCTCACTAAATAATAATAGATAAAGCTCTGGCTCAAAACGAACCCTCACCTGTTCATCATCTCGAATAAAGTCAGGCTGTTTGTCGTTAATTGGTTTACTTAATAAGCCTGCGCCAGTAGTACAAACTAGCTGGTTATCTTTAAAAAAGCCTATATCAATTACATATTTTGCGTCAAATAAAGCGCGGCGCATCTCAAGAAGAGTTGTATTATCACACTGTTTAAACGCAAGCCTATTTAATGGGGTAAGAATTCGACGCCTCTCTGCAATTGCACCTTCTACATGACCGAGAATATATTCAGCATCATACTTTGTTTGTGCTGTTAACTGCTGCGCTGCAAAATTGAGCAAGATAAAACAGCCAGTTACAAAAACTAACCCTCCGGTTAAAATGGCTATAATAGATTTTTGTTGGTACTTTTTCATAGCATCTCGAAGTTGTTAATTTATATCACTACTTTATTAGATGATTGCATAAGTCGCATTAAATTCAAACAGATAGATTCAAGAATTATTGAATGAATTTTGAACCAATTGAGTAATTTTAGCACTTACCGTTAAATGCTGATTACTTTCAAAGTGAATCCCATCACCGGCTGTTACATTAATAAATGTATTAAAATCAATAAAAGTACATTTATTATTAGCCGCAACGCTTTTAAATGCACTAGAGAGCTCTGTTGCTTTTGTATCTGCACCTTCGTAAATACGCGAATACTGCTCGGTGATTCTTATTTTAGGTGGGCTAGCAATAATAATTTTAGGAGATTTTAAAGTACTACCTTGCTGATAATAAATATGTATTGAGTTAATTAAATCATTTAAGCCACCTGCTATTAAACTAGGTGTTAAATTAAAACGTTTTTTAAGATCGTTTGTACCAAGGGCAATAATAATAAAGGCGAGCTCATGCTTATCCAAATAAGGCTTTAGATAACTAACACCATTAAGCACGCCATCAAACGGTGGATTATGCACTAACGTGCGGTTAGGCTGCCCTGCCTCTATTACGTTAAAGCCACACCCTAAGTTTTTATTTAATAACGATGTCCAACGGGTATTTTCATCAAAGCGTTTTCCCGTTACAGGGTTTAAACCCCACGTATTAGAATCACCAAAGCAGAGAATATTTTTTGTCATGTTAATTATTAAAATGGATTGAGTGTATAACCCTGCTGTTGCAGCTGGGCATGTGCTGTCATCGCCGAAAGTGACATTTGCACACCTCCAATTAGTTGTTCTGGTGCTACTTTATAATGCGTAGCCGATTGCCCACATACATAAACCACGGTGTTATTGGCCAACAATTGCTTTATTAAACTTTGATTTTTGTTATCTGCTTTAAAACGTTCTTTATATTCACTATTAGCCAATACATCAACGCTAGCACTACCATGTACCACTAACGCTAATTGAATATTATCTGGCTTTACACCGTGTGCTACATGCATATTAATAAAACGTGCAAGTGAGTTTATTGAATTGTTCTGCTCACCTTTTTTAGCGCCATCACCAACATCAAAGGCTATTTTAAATACCGTAGAGTCACTTATCTGAACATGCTCCGGGACACTATAAAAGTAACCAAAGTCTTTAATAAGGTTTTCACCCGCTTGCGAAAATGGGCTTATAAGTAAAAGTAATAATAGGTATTTCATAAACAATCCTGTGTTTTAAATAAGTTAATCTATTTATAAAACTAACAGAAGCAAAGAAAAAAGGGCAGCTTATCATGCTGCCGATTGAGTGTTTTTATGATGGTGGTTAATAAACTGCATACCTAAATAGCTAAATGTTCGTTTAAACATTTCTACAAAAATATCAGGCGCTTCAAGCGATGATGCGTTTGATAACAACGAAAAATCTTTATTACGTAAAGTCCGTAACTTCGGCTTCAAGGTTTCGTCATCCATGTAATCTGTGATCCTATCTATAAAAGACTTCATTTGTACCGTAGTGTTATACCAATAAACAGGAGACGCGAACACCCAATGGTCGTACTTTAAAACCACTTCAAATAGCGCGTAAAAGTCATCATTTTTATAGTTTTTGTCATAACAATACGGCGCAATTTTATAATCATCCAGACAAATTACGCGCACATCATTTTGCTCGGCAAAGCTATTAACATGGGCTGTGGTATTGCCGTTTTTTCGTGCGCTTGAATAAATAATAACAGTATTACGCTCAAGTTTTTGTTGCATTTAGTTAGCTCCTTTTTTAATGTGGTAGAAGCTTAAAACCTCAAGTTATATTGAGGTCAAATGAAGGATTAAAATAATGCCAGTAGGACAAAAAAAATTAACCGAAGCTAACCTAACCGTTGGCTATGTAGCGAAAAGAAGTGGTGTAAAAGTATCTACTCTTCACTTTTACGAAACTAAGTTTTTAATTAAGAGCTGGCGAAATAATGGTAATCAGCGACGCTATAAACCTGATGTATTACGACGTGTAGCTGTAATAAAAGCAGCTCAAGCGATGGGAATTACGCTCGATGAGATTAAAAACACCTTAGCTACCCTACCCGACAACCGCACACCAACAAAACAAGACTGGTCAGCACTTTCAAAACATTGGCAAGCGCAACTTGATGAGCGAATTGCGCATATGCAACGCCTGCGCGACAAAGTAGACGGTTGTATAGGATGTGGTTGCTTATCACTTAAAAGTTGCCCAATTTACAATAAAGATGATCATTTAGGCGAAAATAAAAGCGGCGCTGTGCTTTTAAATACATAGTCTTTGCCTGTGTAAAAAGTTCTCCACTTTTGTATAACAAAAATAAATCCCCCTCTTAGGCGTTGGGCCAACAGCGCCTTAAATATAAAGGCTAACTACGCCTCATTATTGAGTTATTAAAGAAGGTTTTTTTAGTCCGTTTATTGGTAATACGTTACTTTGCTAACAAAATAGCCTCAGGTACTACAAAAACTCTCTATTCATTAATATAGAGTCATGAAGTTTCTTGTTTAGTTGGATCGCTAGATGATTTAAAAAACAATTTAAAATTTAGGGGAAGGGCTATACTCGAATGGTTTCTTTAATATATGTAAAAAGTATATTCAATGTAGGTAGGAGCATTGCTAACTGGTTAATTTTTAAGTATTCTTGTGCGCCTAAAAAGGAAGTAAATATTCAAGGAACAAACTGTTGGAACCAACTAATCACACCCCTGAAAACAATACAAAACCACCTGTAGTTACTCAAAAATTTTCGCAAGCCCTTAAAACGGTCGATCACAAAGAACTAAAAAGTACTGGTTTTTGGCTAAATCAATTTTTTATGGTTATTTCTACTATATTCGGCGTGTATTTAGCTGCTCAAAGCGGCTTAGAACAAGCGCTTAAATTTGACTCATTTAGTAAAATGGAAGATAACTACTATTTGCGCACCTCCTTATTTGACGAAGTTGCTGATAATGCAAACAGTATGGAAGAGTATGCTAATTTACTTGCAAAAAGCCCATCAATAAAAGAAATTGAGTATTTTAAACCAACACTCGAAAAGTACATTTGGCAAACGATGCAGTACTCTCCAACTACACTCGAAACCCCAAGTGAATTATTAACGCAAATACGTCGATTTTACTCAAGAGCTAAATTTTTAATAGACGCTGTAGCTAATAAAAGGATTTCCGCTAGACAAGCAGCTGAAGAATTAAAAGAGATTACTAATTTAATTAAAACTCAAACACTCCCTGCATTAAAAAATAGCGCTAAACAATTAAAAATGGAATTACAGCAGAATGATATTTCTGTTGGTTCGTTAAAGGAACTTACAAATGCCAACTAAAAGCTGTCCACATTGTAAAGATCATCCACTAGAAGTAACCAATTATCAGGGTGAAGAAATAGATATTTGCCGTGAATGTGGTGGCTTATGGTTCGAAAAAAATGAAGTGAATCGCATGATTTCCGAGATAAATGACGGCCCAGAAGGTGATAAATTTGAAACTCACTTTGGTGAGCCATTAGGCGTTTCTGAGCTTGACTGCCCTGATTGTAAAAAAAGTTTAGAACGTTTTCACTTACTGGAAGCTTTTCATACCGAAATTGATGTTTGTAGACACTGCGATGGCACCTGGATTGATAAAGACGAACTTGAAAGTGTTGAAAAAAGCCCTGAAATAAAGGTGAGTTTAGGCGAGCTAAACCAAAAAGTGAGTTGGAAAACCTACTTGTTTCAATTTTTAACGCAAATGCCTGTTGAATATAATATTAAGCCACAAAAGACTCCTTGGGTAACTCGCGGTCTTATTGTTTTAAATACATTGATTTTTGCACTTTATTTTTTAAACCCGAGCTCATTCAGCTATGTCATTGATAACTTTGCCATGACACCTGCAGATTTAAGCAAAGGTAATGAGCTATGGACTGTATTAACTTGCGTATTTTTACATGGCTCTATAATGCATTTAGTTGGCAATATGTACTTTTTATATATAGTTGGCGATAACCTAGAAGATGTTTTAGGCCATAAACGCTTTTTGTTATGGTATTTAGCCTGTGGACTACTCGCATCGTTTGCAAGCTACATTGTAAGCCCAATGTCTACAATTCCAGGCGTGGGTGCAAGTGGCGCTATAGCCGGTTTATTTGGCATGTATTTAATGTGGTTCAGACACGCAAGCCTTACTTTTATGTTTATAATTTATCAGAAGAAACTTTCTGCGGTATGGTTCTTCGCTATTTGGTTAGGATTTAACATTTTTGGTGCAGTAACAGGCCCCGATGGCATTGATTATGGTGCGCATATTGGTGGCTTTATAGCTGGATTAATTATTGGTTATATTTTAAAAAGTAAAATATTAGAGCAAAACCCTATTATTCGTCTGCTAAATCAAAAAGAAGCGCAACTTAAACGTTAATTAATTTAATAAAGTCATCAATAATAAATTGGTGACTTTATTAAATCTCACTACATAAACTTATAACTTACAGCGAGTATATACGGTAAAAAAATGTCCTGTGTTTTTAATCGGTATATCGTATGTTATTGGCTCTTCAGTAAGCTCGCACTCTAAATTACTTAAGTTATCAGCAAATAAGCCTTGATGCTCTGTAAAAAGAGTATTTAGAACCCATAAAACTGAATCATCAGTATTTTTATTTTTTATATGAATACTTTGCATTAAAGAGCTATTAAAAAACATGTTTGAAGGCTTTGAACTGCGTATTTTTTTATTATTAAAATAGAAGTAACCATTGCTGTCACTTATAGCTTCATCAACATAAGTATCGCCATAAATTAGCTCTCTTGTCACTGTAACGCCTTGTTGAGGCTCACCATTGCTTAATAATCTGCCTTTAATAGACAACGACAACGTAACGTCTTGCTTGTTAAAAAAGCCAAACATATCTGCATATCCTTGCATTGGTATTAATAAAAATAGAATAAGTGTTAACGTCACGCCTGCTGTTCTTGTCTTGATCATAAAAATCCCTCTTGTATTTGTATTTTTAGCCTAACAACAAAAGCCAACTTGTAACATATTTTAAATCGCTATTCCTAGGATTATGCCTATATAGATTTAGCTAATTTACTGGCGATATTAAAAATAACTACAATAATAAAGTCTAAATATTTATACATTGCTATAAGCGAGGTAAGCTGACCTTAAAGTATTAGAAGTAATAAATATAAGATGTCATATTGTCAATTAACTAAAATACACAAACCGTTTAACATTCTTCGTAGAATTAATTGAAGATTATTTTTTAGACTGCGAGCCGCCTAAGTACTTATAATTAAGCATATACTCCTTTAACAAACTCAAACTATGTATAGCTCAAGCTCAAACTTCCTTTAAGTTATAAAGCAGCTTTTGTAATGCGCTTAAGGTATGCCCATAAACAGCTGTAGCGCTAAACGCTTTGCTTTGTATTTCCAGGTTAGTTTTTCGATACGCTCAGGCTCACCCTTAAAATGCAGCCAAGGCTTAATTATTTCTTCGTTAGGTGTCGCTCTGATCCAATTAAAATGAGCAGCCTCTTTATTAAACGTTTGCCAAATTTCGGCTTGTTGAGCAAGTGAAAAGTCGGTCCAAAATTTATTAGGTCTGTCATTTTTTTTATCAAATTCAGCGGTGAGTTCATCAAGGTGTCGGTAGTTTTCATACTCAGGTACATCAGGAAGTGGTTGGCTGTTGTCCATAAAACGCACTACACGCTCCCAATATAAATAACAGTTCATTGGGTTATTTGAGTTATCTGGCACTTGCACAACAATTTTAGTGTCAGGGTATTTATTCTCATCAACATGGCTTATATAGGGTACAAATCCCATTACACCCGGGCGTGTTGCAACCATATCTAAATGGCATACAATATCAGCCCATTTAAAACAACAATTACCCTGCTCATCACGCGCTTCGCAACCAGGGATAGGATAAGTAAAGCCTACTAGCTGCTTTTTTCTGTCAAAATATATTTGCTTTTTAGGGAGGTAACTCTCTGTTATTGGCAATAAATTAAGAAAAAACAGGTTCCAAGAAAAAGTAAGTGCAGGCACCCACCAATGATAAGGTTCATCCGAGTATGTCATCACAATACAAGATAAGAAGAATATAAAGCTCAGAACACCACCAATAGCCATAGGACCAAAAAGCAAAGCTCTAGCAGGACTATTCCCGCACATTTCTATTTTATATCGCTCTGGATGTTTTTGTATTGCTTTTTGCTTTCTTGCAGGTAAATCATATAAATAGCATAAACCTTTGAATTTTTTCTTGAGGCTATTTAATCGCTCAGGGTAAAAAAAGCAATTAAAACGCGTTTTTTTAGGCATGGTATCAACAGCTAGGTAATCATTATTTTGCATTACTTTCCTTATGCAATTACTAAATCAGAAGAGGCATTTTCAATTGGCTTTTCAAACGCATCAAAATCTATCGGTAAGGTTAAATTTTCGTTGTATATAAGTGTTGATTTTATTTCAACATCAAACACACTGATACTAGGTGATTCAATTTCAAACTCATAAACTGCAGCATTTAGGCTAAGGCTATTATCATCAAATTCACATAAATATTCTTTAGTACCTTCAATCCACCCTGCTTCTTTGTAAACATCCAATGTTGTTGGATGTCGCCAAGAGTATTTTACATCTAATAGCAACTCGGACTTACCAACAATAAACATTGGTAAATCTACTTTCACCGTATAATAACTGCGATTATCAAAAAAAGTAGGCGTATTAATAGTCACTTTGGGCGAAAATAAAACACTTTGAATATATTTAAAGTATTGGTTTGGATCTGAGAAAGTATTGTAAATAGCCCCCTCTTCACCTGCAAATACACCACGCTTATTCTTGGCAAATGAAAATTAAACTAGACAGCCACTTTAATTGAACAAATAAAACTGTGCCATAAAATCTACTTTTTAGGTTAAAAACTTACCTTTCCTTATCTATTTCTTTTATTTAATTCATTAAATAAAACATTACCGCTGTTAAACCTAAATTACATGCACGAAAATAACTGCATGATGCAGTTGTGATTTATTATTAAATAGTTTGACTGAGCAGTTTAAGTTTATGCGAGTAGTTTTTCACAGTTACTGATGTTCGCTCGCCGTTTTCTGTTTAAATTTTCACAGTAACCGGCTTGTGAGGATGGTCTCCCAACTGCACCATGAAATACACGTGTAAATTGGGTTGTGAGTTTTAACCAGTTTTCTGGCGATATATTCACTCTTTCTAGTAAAGGCAAATGTGTACTTTCAATATACCCTCGCTTATCTTCTCGTATACAACGTCCTGTTAATTCAACAAGTTCAAGGTACGATTTAAGCTCAAACGGGAGTCCTTTTGGCATGATTTTACGTGACATGCCTGCAAAGCGGAGCAGTTTTTTTGGTTGTTTACCCTCTTTTGCGTATGTTAAGCGTACTTGAGCGCTGGTATGGTCTGACTCTTCTGGAGTGTTAGCCATTTTAGCTCTAATTGGGTTTAAATCGACATACGCCATACAGGCGGCAAGGGATGCTTCATCTAGTAATGCTTGTGACGTAAAACGTCCTTCCCAAAATCTACCTGTACAGTTATCTTCTTTATTTGCTCTGCGAGCAATGCTTTCATTTAATAACCGCATAAACCAACTTATGCTGGATAACCTTTCTCGGTATTGCTGTACTGTTTGATTAAAAAATATGAGTTCTATTTTGCTTAGCTTTTCGCCCTGGATGTATTTTTGTGTAATCAATGTACCTTTACAAAGCTTATGCCAACGAATAACAATGGCTTTGTCATTCAGTCTATTGGCTTTTTTATCATCAACATACAGTACTAAATGTGTATGATTACTCATTACGGCATAAGCACACACATCAATACAAAATACCTTCGCTAATTCAAGTAGCTTATCTTCAACCCAGCCTCGTCGATGTTCGTAAGACTTACCTGTAAAGTGGTCTTCACCACACAGAAAGGCACGTCGAACACACCGTGAAATACAATGATAATATTTCGTATCAACCAAACTTACTTGACGCTTTCTTGCAATAGCCACAAGCCACCTGCCTATTTATTGTACTTGCTAAAATTTAGTCACTAAATTAAAAAAGCGCAAATTTAGGATGGATGTCTAGTTTATTTCTTTACTTATATTAAAATATTTATTAAAGGTTGTTTTTTAGCCAGCGGGCCACCTAAGTAATTATAAATAGACATATTATTCCTATACCGCCCTCGCATTAGAGTATGTAGGGTTACCCTTTATTTTTCTTAATCACAAAAGTAAAATATTGAGCTCGTAAGCACGTTTTATATTTTTCTCTAATAACTCAGGGTCATCACTAAAGGGAGCAATAACATAATTAACCTCATCCATCGGGTATTTTTTTTCACCATCAATATCCGTATGAAAAACATATTTATAGTTATTTTTTATCTCGGGATCGAGGGGGTAATTATCCATAAAGGGGCCAATTTTATCGCCCTTCCAAACCATGCTATATCCCTTATCTAGATAGTATTGAACTGAAGGTAACATTGCGTAAGGGATAGGTTTATTTTTATCCATAAATTCATTCAATAGCGTCCATAGATTACATGCATCGTCATAGCCATCAGCAAATGCGACTATATACTGGCAATCCCTTTTACCATGTTTAGAATACTTTTTTGGAATCAAGCTATCTACAGGCATACCCGAGCCTAAACTAAATCCTAATGAACCTCGGTACAGTTCAACTTCATCAAAAGGGATCACAAGTTCAGGGTTACCACCAAATGCAGGGAAATTCACATTGCCGGTTTTTCGGTCAAAAACGACGGAGCTGGCTCTGGGAATGTTTGCTTTTTGATGGTAAATGAATGTAATAATTAATAATAAAACTTGCCCTAGAATAAACAAAGGGTGAAAAAGAAATGAGTCTAAGAAGTGTTGTAAACTTTTTGCTTTAAATAACCCAAGTATTTGCATTACTGTCAAAATCCCAAAAAATGTTAACATCAATGCTACAGTAGCTTTTTGGAAAATATCCCTCATACTTCCCATTAGTAATAGCCCGTAATAACGGCCATCTGCCCCCAGTTCATCTTTTACTCCTAAAAGATTGTTATAGTCGACTTCCACTTTTCGGTAATACTTTCCCATGTCAGTTGGTTTTTTAGGGGGGCGCAATTCCGATACTTGTTCGGTATTTATCATTTAAAACCCTAACTCATTTTTTAGTGAATAATTTAATAGTGATAAATTCACTTCGGTTGTTAGCCATTTATTTGGCTCTTCAAGTTCACCGTACTCATCGCGTTTTGATGTTGGCAATATAAACTTATTATCTTCAAAGGCTGTGCTAACTGATGCGCCCTTACCTTTTGGATATGTTTTCACCCTCGTACAACTAAACTAGACATATATGTCGTTTGTTTCGCATTTAATATCTTAATTCTCTTGAAGCTGACTTCTTAGTTTATTTATATAGTTATTTAATGCTTCTGGGTCTTTAGCAATTACAAAATTGTCATTCTCAAGTGTTTCGATTTCGTAACCAGTGGCATCAATAATTTTAGAATCCACATAAACATCTATCATATCACTAAAATATGACTTCCAATTTGTTGAAAATTGAGACGCTATTTGTATACAACCATATATTAGTACAAAGCTAACTGATGCTATTGGCCCTGGGTATAATTGCCAAAACTCGGATAAGCTCATATCACCTTGAATATATAATTGGTCAGGTCCAATAAAAATAGTTAAAACGGAGGCTATGAAAATACAACCGAATACAATAGCAAGCATCGACCAGAATTTTTCCTTTGGATTTGACTTTACACTTGCATGATAAATAGCTGTAAAGCCTTGAATGGCAAACACTGCCGGAAGCGCATCAAGATCAATGCGCATTTTATTAGCTTCTATATTATTATCTTCCATATTAATTGATTCCTTTAAAAATTTTCAAATATAGTTTTGGTTAGTGGTACTTAGCTTCTTAAATAAAAATTTTCACTAATATAGTGAATGGCCTAAATTAAGTAATAAAAGATTCTAAAATTTATTTAATACACATGTGGACAGTTCACTTAGGTACATAAAAAAACAATGTACTCCATATAAAATTATCTTTTTAAATAAATTACTCAGGGTATCCCACACGTTAATTGCATAAATAAACGTTTTGCTTTGTATTTCCAATTAAGTGTTTGTTTTCGCTCGGGCTCAGGCGTCCACCGTAACCATGGTTTGGTGATTTCAGGTTGTGGCTCGTCGCTGTACCAATCTATTTTGTATGCCTCAGCATAGAGCTCATCATAAATTTCTGTTTGTTGTGCAAAGCTCATGTCACGCCAGTAAACCTCAGGGCGATTGTTGTGCTTATCAAACTCAGCGGTAATTGAATCTAGGTGCCTGTAACCCTCATATTCAGGTATATCAGGTAATGGCTTTGTTTTATCCATAAAGCGTACTAATCGTTCCCAAAACAGTAAACAATAAATTGGGTTTTGTGCTAACTCTGTCACTACAATCGTCATTTTTGTTTGTGGGTATTTATCTATATCTTTATGGGAGAGTCTTGGAAAAAATGCTCGCGAGCCCGACTGCGATGTACTTTCGTTTATTAATGAGCACTGCATATCTCGCCAATCAAAGCAGCAATTACCAAATTCATCGCGCTCGTCACAACCAGGAATATCAAAGGTGTAACCGACTTTACCTGTTTGACGATCAAAATACGCTAACTTAGGAGGCGCCATCCTATCCCAGAGTGGTTGGAGATTTAAAAATATAAGGTTCCCTATAAGCACCAAGGATAATAGAGTCAGCGGGTAAGGCTCTGAGCCAAATGGAATCCACCATAATGTAAATAACCCTATAAAAGAACTACCTGTGAACCCTAAAAACATGGGACCAAAGATAAGTGCTCTCATGGGATCATTACCGCATGAATGGACTTGAAAGCGATGAGGGTTACTACTAAAAACTGATTTATCATCATATAACCAATTAGCTAATAAGCATAACCCATTGAACATTTTCCGCAGATACAGCGTATCGCCTTCTTCATAGAATTGATTAAAAATTGTTTTTTTATGTAATGGGCCACCTAAGTAATTATAAATAGACATATTATTCCTTTAGCAAACTAAAACTATGTATAGCTCAAGCTCAGATTTCCTTTAAGTTATAAAGCGGCTTTTATAAACACTTAAGGTATTCACATAAACAACTACTGCGCTAAGCTATTGCTCATTGTTAGTTTTAGCTAAATTAATTCCATATGTTTTACGGTATAGCAACGACAAAAGGGAAAGTAATGTAATTAAAATAAACCACGTTATATTTGAATTTAAAAAAGCGCCTTTAATAAAAGAAGCTGATATGAAACTCAGTGTATTAAAATCTATTTCACCTTTAATATAAAGACTTAAGAAAGGAAATAAAATCATAATAATTAAAGAAAATAAGATTAAAAAACTGACCAAAAAGAATGATAAGAGTTCTTTCTCAGCAGCCCCCCCAGTAAATGTGCCTGTTTTATCTAATGTTTTTAAATAATTTCGAAAATAAAAAAAACGTTCACTTTGGCTCTTTTCTTTTTTATCTTTTGTCTGTTTTAAATTAAAAAAATGTAACAAGGACAAAATCACTCCACACTCAATCAAGTAATAAAAAACATAAGGGTAATCACCATTGATAACTATAAAAAAATTAGACAAAACAAAATAGACACAGAGGTTAAATTTATCCGCCGTTTTTAATACTAAAAAAAACACTATAGACATTACCAGTGGTAATAAAAAAAACGAATCCCAAGGTACTAAACTCGAACATGCTCCAGCTAATGTACTGCATATATTATTATCGTATGTAGTACTATTAAAACTTAAAACGGGTCTTGAGTTTAATGAATTATAACTCAATAAAAACTCGACAAAAAAACTCATAAGCATTGCGAGTGATAAATTTTTAAATGCAAAGCGATTCATAAAAATCCTTTTAAAGTACCTTAAACAATAAAAGCGCTATTGTTTAAGGTTGGTTTTAATAAAGTAAAGCTACTATTTATGCTCAACGCTGTTTTTTACATCACCAAACTTCATGTCTGTTTACTTGGCAGTCATCCGGGTCTAAATAAGGTTTTAGCTCCTCAGGAAAAGCGTGTTTTTCCGTTATATCTTTATCAATTTTGAAGTAATGCTCTATCGATTGGTACAAATGCGTGCCAAGTGGGATTGATGTATCCATAAAGGTCATGGCTGTGGCATATTCCAGTGAATCCCATTCACGATTAAAACCACCCACATAAAAAGTAGGCTTGGTGAAGCGATAATGTTTAGGGTATTTTAACGGCACCATAAGAGACACAAACACACGTGAACCACCACGGGCTGAACCGACATTACGCTCATTTGCACCATAGCAAACAATGTCTTCGTAAGGTAAGTAAAACGGTTTTCTGAATAATGTATGCGGAGTTTTTACAAGCCCGGTATGACGATTAAAATAAAAATTATCTCGGTGCGCTAATATGGCCCGGTGTTTCAGCATATAAAAACCAACAATAAACATAGGTGCATATATAGCAAATGGGACCCACCGATAATCCTCCCACACAAAACCAATAACACCCAAATCAACGAAAAAAAACAGAACTGCAGCGACCATTAACAAGAAGCTTAGAGCAGTAAATAAATTTGACCACCCTCCAAACCATGAAATAGCCAACTGCTTACCATCGCTCTCTACCCAATGCCCCTCAAGTGTTGAGCCACGGTTAGGCGACTTGAGCTCTGCTGCATATTCATCAGTAAAACGCTTACTTTTAAACGTGCGTGTTTTAAACCCGCAGCCATTGAGTGCTTCGGCTTTTTTTAATCGCGTTTCATAACTGTCTACATGTAAGTAGTTTCTTGGCAGTTGCTCTTCGTAGGTTTGTCTATCCCTACGGTATTTAATTTTATTTTCAGACCTTATGCTTATTTCTGCCATTTTCTCAGGGTTATTTTTTCTAAACTCTTCAATGCGCACTACAGCTTCTTCGTCTAAAGCCAGTTGCTTTATGGTTTTGTCTTTTGCTCTTGTAGGGTCCCGATTTGGGTTTTCAGCGCACCACTGGTTAATTGCGTTAATACGGTTTTCTCTTTTTATTTTTTCTCTTTCTTCATGGGTTAAACCGTCTTCTTGTTCAGCAATATAGCGCTCAAGATCCTCGTCACTAATAAGGCTATCAAGTAAGTCATCCAGTTTGCTTGATTTATCCAAGCCTTTATCACCACTACTCATCATTAGTCCTTTCTTTTCTGTACTTCTTTTGTATTGTTTTAATAACTTAGCTTTTTATAAATTAATTACAGCTTGGCTAATTACTTGGCCAATGCGGTGGCTGTACTTGCGCTCATCACCCTCTTTGTAATACTCAATGGGCAAGCCATAAGTGCTATTAAACCCTTGAATAGTCGGTTGGCCTTTACCATCTGGGTACACCGTGGCCTCTAATTTAAGCTCTATTTGGTCGCCGGGCTGCAAGCCGAACTCAGTCAAAAATGCATTATAATTTATTTCTGCTTGCCACCCTGTTCGTGAAGGCTGAAGCATCCATATCGCATCTACTAATATGGGGGAACTAAGGGGAATTTGTTTAAATTCTCTATGCTTTGTATAACGTGACATTTTAAGTTGTATTATTTTTGCATATTTTTCAGCTGCTTCAACATTATAACCTCGATAAGGTGCAATCATATTTGCGCTTGTTGGATTAACTACTCGCCAATAGAGCTTTGTATCGACGCCTTCTTTTACCGCAGCAACTGGCGTGGATAAACCAATTGAAATAGTTTTAGCTAAGTTGCTTGCAACCAGTTTTGTATAGGGCTTGTAAAGTGCATTATAGACATCGAGTAATGCTAAGTCAGGGCGGTTTAGCCACTGAGCGGCTCTTACACTGGAAGAACCATCATTAATAAAGGCAGCTTTCCCCCATGGGCATGCATGAAGCCATGCCTCAACCTCTGCTTCGCTAAAGTAATAAATAAGCCCTGCCGCAATAAGAACTATCACTAAGCCGGCAATACCAAATACAGCTATCAAGGCTGACGCCCCTTTGGTAATGATTGCAATACCTGATGCGGCCGTCATGCTTAAAAAGCCTAAAGCCATAATAGAATTTGCTGTCGCAAGGCCTATATTACCTTTGTTATATTCATTAACCGCATCCCTCACGGCCACATATGTACTTATTGCGCCTGCGAGGAACGTCGCTGCATTAGCGGCATAAGATAACGCTACCTTCGCAGAGGTAACACTGAGCCTTCCTCTTAGTATTTTTTTAGTAAACTCACTAGCAGGCACTTTGTTTCTAGAGAAAAGTTTCAACTGTCCAGAGCTTGGCATACCATAACGACGCTCTACCAAATCTTTACCAATATTCACCATAACATCTAACAAATCAGCATACGCTGACGTTTTATCCATTAAACTGACGCCATCACCAGTTATAACTGTATAAAAGTTAATGGCCTCTAGCCCAGAAACAAACGGCAAAACACCAATACTGGCTGTGCCAACTTTGCCCACTTGCTGCTTACCCAATGCTGCTTGCGCGTATTTTTTGAGGGATTTATTATGATCTTTATACCCAGTTAAATCCCAGTTAGTTTTAAGCTGAGCAGTTTCAAAAGCCTCTAAACCATCTTCAAGCCTCTTCTCTACTGCTTCCAATGCAGCTAACTTGTTTTTATCAAGCGCAACCATTTTTTTTATCACTTTTTTCTTGGCGCTGTCTGCTTGGTAGTATTGCTTAGTAACCATAGCTTCTAATTCATTTAAAGAGCCATCTAAACTTGTAATAAGATCTAAACGCGCGGGTATCGTTACTTTATCGTTGACTTTAAGTTTAACAATGGGCCGCGTTCCGCCATTGCCTGGGTAACTACCTTGGCTCAGTGCTTCATCGATTCCTTCGGTTATTTTATTAAATTCTAAAATTCTTTGTTCGGCACGCTTAGAACGGCTGTCAAAATTAAGCGGGACGACTGAATCAGGTAAGTTACCTTCATAGTAGTCATTAACATCAATATCAATCTCAACAAGTAAACCATCAGAAACCATATGCGCGAGATGCATTATTTTTTGATAGGGGTTATACGACATCGCAACTGACTTAATACGCGCCTCACTATTAAGCATGTCTAAACCCACACTTTTTAGTGTTGATAAATGCGCTCGTGTTACACTACCTTTTGTTTTTGCTTGTTTAAGGAGTGTTTTATAGTGCTCTAGTTCTTTGTTTCTTTGTTTAAGTTGCCTGTTTAATTGCTCGGTAATGTCACCGCCATCTATACCTTGGTTACGTGCTTCTTGAATTAGCTTGTTACGTGACATTTCAAAGTTTTTAATTTCACTTTGTTTATTTTTTATCTGTATTTCTAAATCTTTTGTTTGCCGCTCAAGTTTATTACTTTCTCGCTGTAAGCTAGATTGCTTTTGCATGCGGGCAGTAAACACATCTTTAATTGTTCCGCCACCTTGAGACATAGAATAAGTGGCAGATGGTACTTCCATAATAATATTAAAGAAGCCCCATACAGCTTGGCTACTACGCCTAAATACTTGCGTTAAATCGCCTTCTATATAACCATTAAGTTGATCATCTTGCTTCTCCAAAGCCTTAAATTCATCAATAGAAAAATCAACATTTTTAGGATCTTCTTCATCTCGAAAACACTTATATTCAGTTAAATTAGGCTTACTATTGGTTTCATCAGGGAATAGTAACTTATGTAGTTTCAACAAATTTGAACGGTCACTGGTATCCTCTGGGTGTGTACCTAACACTTTTAAGATTATATGTTGCCCTAGGTCATTACTGTCGATTTGCTTAAGCTTTTGCGCGTCTTGGTCATACACTACACTTGAGCGAAGCAAGTCTGCCGTCAAATCTTTTAGAGGGGCTAATACGTCACACATAAGTTGATATATGTCGAGTCGTCGGTTACCTGAGTAGTATGCATAGTCTCTTGCACATTGATAAAAGCAAGAAGCAGTCTCTTCATCCTCTATAAGGTCTTTTACATTGGCTCTTAGCTCATTGATATACTCACCAAGCACAAGCACTTTTTCTGTTGCTAGAAACTTTCTGAACGCTGCTTTATCAAATTTATTTTCTACCCACTTTTTATAATCATTAGCAATGTCCTGTTCTTGTTCAGAAACACTGTCTTCACCATATGTTGCTAATTTGTCAGACACAGATTGCGGAAAAGCAAAAAAGGTTTGTTGAACAAACGATGCTAATTCAAGTTCACCTCGCTGCCCTTTTGAGAGCTCATCAACACTCGAAACCGTTTGTCCATTTGCTACTTGCTCTATCGGTAGTGAACTAATCACTGAGCGAGTGAGCGTGATATCTGCAGCAGCTTGTCTTACTTTTCCTATTGCGTCAGGTATAACGGGGCAATAGACTCCAGCTTTATTCACCACATCGAGTGCAACATGCTGAGGTAACTGATTACTATTATAGCCTTGCTCAAAATCACCAAGCTTATCTAACGTAAACAATCTGTTGCTTCGAAGCTCTATTGCATCAGCATTATTCTCACCTGGCTTAACAGGCTCTCCATAGTTTAACCTTGGATCTTCAGGATTAAACCCTCCAAATAATTGAATCTGTTTCCACGACCACTGGACTTCAGAAAAAGCAATTTGTACTTGGCAGTTACTTCCATTGAGCTTATTCGGTACTATTATCGTTTTAAGTGTTTCACCAGTCGCCTCACGAAAACCTTTATTTGTTTTCCAAGTAAGAGCGCCTTTTTGCCAAGCAAGGTTAACATCATTAAAACGCGTAACGCTTTCTTTGGTCGTTACCTTAAGCTCACGCCATAAATGACCGTCAACAAAAATGTATAAAAAGCCATCTCTTAAGTTCGTTGTATGATCGTCAATTTCATCTGCAGGGTGGGCATATCTAATTGGAAATATATGAACTAACTCAATATCAGCTGTACTATCACTCTCCTCTTTAGCATCTACCTGATATAACGGGATTTTATAGTAGCCTTTACTATTTCTATTTACAGATTCATCTTTAACCATGAGTGATACATTTTTTACACCATCTGATTGGCGTTCAAAAACAAGCTCTCTATGTGCATTTTTTTCATCAATTTTATCTGCTACATTTAGATCACTCATACAATTGACACTCCATCTTCATCTAACTTTTCTGATCCTGATATTTTTATGACTATTTTTTTACCGGCTTGCTGGTCAGCCAAACTATCCCTCATTTCTACACTCAATCCTCTTGGTGATGCGCCACCTGATTGCGCTAGCGGCATAGGCGGGGTGTTTTTTGAGTTTGAAATCATTGGGTCGCCTTGGCGAACAGCGGGTTTCCCTTCAATGAGTACATTAAATGAGCCCATAATAAATTCAGCTTTACCATCGTTAGTGCCACTCATTAGGCCTCTTTTATCTCCGGGTTTATCGCCTTTACTTTTTGAAAAGTTACTTTTTATGTTGGCAGCACCGTTACCGTTTATTTTGACTGACCCCGCCACACTGGCTACATCACTTGCTGCGGCCATATTTGGATAAGGGATTGGGATGACACTTGGGCCTACCGTCGTTAAACATATATCAATAGTGCTTAGCTTGCCGCCGCTACTTTGGTGCACTGCAGTGCGGCCATTAATCAATACATTTTGCCCTGATACTGTGGCTACTTGCGCGGCTTGCGATTGCGTATCTTTGGTTAACTGCTCTTGACTGCCGGCTTGCCACCCTAAGTGACCCGACACTAAATCTAAAAATGCTTGGGCATTAGTAATAGGTTTATTAACGTCCATACCCGTTTGAGGCTCATTCCACGGCAAGATAGGTTCGTTTTTTTCATCATCCCATTGCGGGGGTGGAATTATATAGTCAGGTATAAAGGTGCTTACCATTTCACCGAGTGTTTTTTCACGGTATTTGGGGCGGCCTATTTCAGCTAAAAATGCCGCATCTCCACTGGCTCGGTCTTCAAAAATAGCGACATTGCTGGCTTTACCTAATGCGCCGTTACTTCGGGCACTATTATTAAGCCCTAATAGTGTTGGGTTGTTGTGTCGCCATGTTAACGATCCACCTGAGCGCACATCGGCGGTTAGCGCGTCTATATCGTACTGAACACTGCCTGCTTGTTTACCTGCGGCTGCATTAATGTATGTCATGAATTTTCACTCCTTGAAATTTTTATTAATTGCTCGTTAGGTGAATTAAATAATAAAAATACATGCTGTAACCCTTCATTTAGTGGGTTATTTAAATAGCTATTTGCAAGCACAAACCCCGCTGGATCGTTTGCAACGCCTTGATGGCCAATAGTATTATTTAAGTTGGCGAGCTCTATTAATTCGTCTTCTGGGCTATACAATGCTTGTGTATTAGCAAACCATTTTTTTTGCCATGCTAACGACTCCTTTCCTGCAAATAGGTAAGTATCATTAACACAAGCCTCAGCTTGGTTGAGCTGTTCGTTTAATTCACCATTATAAAGGTGTGCACTAAGGGTACCTTGTAAATGGGTAAGTAATACACATCCACCTTCACCGTTAATAATGCCTGGCGGGCCGTTTAACACTTGCACCACGTTATTTTTTGCTTGATGGCTTACGTATTGGTAGCTAACGCAAGAGTCGAGTGCAATTATAAGTGTATCGGGCGCTATGCTTTTTAAATCAAGCGTTGTAGTTTGTATAAAATCAGGTATTTGCTGAGAAATTACCTCAGCTAAAAGCTCACTAAGGGTATCGTCACTTATTACCGGGTTGTTTAATTCATCCTGTGGTAATACAAACACTATTTGACTTATACGGGATGTTTTTCTGAGGGTTGCGATATCGAGGTTTTCGAGCAGCTGGCTTAATAACAATAAGCACTTAGTTTGCCTATCGAGTTGAGCAAGCTCTTCTATTTCTACCATTATGTAGGGGGCATCTAAGCTTACATCGCAACGAATAAGTGCTTTGCTTGGTTTTGAAAACAACATTTGGTTTGCAACAGCGGTATATAAGCTACTTGGTTTACACCCTGTGGCATTAATATGGCAAAGTACGTCAAACTTCATTGTTAACTTCCTTTTTTGCCACGACTAACTGGCTATTTGCGCCTACGTGTATTGCATCAATATAACCGCGCCATAACAAAGAAAAACTTTGCGCGTCAGAATCAATAACCAACGTATCGCAGCGCAAGTTAATGGTATGTCTGTTTAATGTGTTAACTAGCTGAACAATAGGCTCTTCAAATGGAAGTTCAACTCGTTGGTGCTGCCCATATTCTTGTAACGGGTATAACCCTGAAAGTGAAAACGCCCACCCTTGTGCAAACTCTTTTTTTACTCGCTGATCTAAAGGTGCCATATTGTTAAAATGTTCATCAAGCACTGTTTTAAACGGATAATTGCCTGCCATAAGTGCTTTTTTATCAATGTCGGGCATAAGTTCGATACGCGGTGACCAATGTGATGGTATAGCTGAAAAGCTTGCAACTGGGGTAGTATGACTCGGTTTACGAAGTAGTTGATTTGCGTATTCAATGCAAGGTAATTGCTGCCCTTTTGCTTGTTTGTTTTTAAGCTTAAATCCTCTCCCTATCGGATTTTCAAGCAGATAATTAGACTCATCGTTAAGATCTTTTCCACCAAAAGCATTGCTGTAATTAATGGGTGTAGGCTCAATAATATTCGGATCAGTTGCAACAGGCCCAAGTAAAGAGCGCTTCCAAAAGCGTGCGCCAGTTACACGTAAACGTTTTTTAAATAGTGGCTGCGCTTTATCATGAAGGCCAAGCTCTACTTCAATTACTCGCGCTTGTTTGGCTTTAGGCGGGTAAGCTGTAAAGTCGCCATACACTTCAAATCCATGCTTAAAGGCAACTTGTTCGTTTACTTCTCTAAGTGGTGTATATGCGGGGTCGCCATCGTAATCATCGGCTACAACAATATCGGGTCCGGGCTCGTTTGGTGTTACATTGCCTTTTTCGTCAAATTCAAAGTTTTGTTTTACAAGGACAACTTTAGTCAGCGTACGGTCACTCAACCAACCATCAAAAAAACTAGCCTGCCAAGGAGAAAAATTATTCAGCACTTGGACTCTCCGCTATAACACTTTGCCATTGTTTGGCGCTCAGTAATACATGGTACAAACCACAGGCCTTTTGCAGAGGATAATGTGGTGCTACAACACGTTGCACAACTTCACCTGCAAGTATTTTTAATTTTTGTTTTGCATTACTGCAGACAAAACTAATGCCGTTTAATAATTGATCCCCAGGGACAAGTGCAAACGCTTGCCTTACATGCTCTGCATCGTCAAGGTTTATGCCGCTGTGTACGTTTTTTTCGTTATTTGATTCTACTACAGTTACTTTGTTTGCTTGGGCAAGCGCTCTGTTAGTAATAATTAGCCATGCTGCGTAAGCTGGTTTTTGAGTTACCCCATGCGCCATTAAATTAATAAATAAAGGCAATGCACGCTTATATACAAAGTGGCTTAGTACATGTTGGCAAAGCCCGGGGTTAGCTTTACAAAAAAGTAGGCAAGGTTCATCCCAGCGCGGATCGTTAGTAAGCCCTGCTAGGGCAAGTAATTTTGCTTTTTTGTCGTCATCATTTGTTTTGGCAAATACTTTAAATAGTATGTCTGATACGTTACTTGTTTTATTACAATAGGCATTCACGAGTGCTGAATAAGCAATATCAAAGTTAGCATGTAGCATGGCACTATTTAGCTCTGTTTCACTCAATTGCTGTGAAAAAAGTAAAGTAATCGCGTTACTATCAAGCTCTTCTTTTTCGTTGAGTACACTATTGCGCAGTGCTTTATTATCATCTAACTGCCAATAATCAAGTAAGTGTTGTAATACACTGTAATAACTTAAATGTTTGTCCGACTTTAAAGCTAAAAAAGTTTCGGCGCTGTTAAGTTCACTTTTTAAATTAAGACTTTGTAGCAATAGCGTGTAGATACTGTGGTGCTCAGGGCTCTCTATCGCAAGGGTAATAAATTCATCAAGCGCTAAATGGCTTACTTGTGTTAAATTTTTGCCTGCAAAATAGTCTATAGGTGCTTCAGTTTTTAAATCGCTGAGTGTGTATAAATGATTTAGTAATTGGCTTTCAATTACATTGAGTCGAGCAAGCGGGTAAACACCTTGCGCTTGCAGCTTTTGTTTGTGTTTTAATAAAGTAGTTAAGCGCTGCTGATGCTGCTTAACCTTAGCGACTTGAGCAAACATAGTATTAATTAAGCCTAATTGGCCAGCCAGCCAAGGTAAGATCTTGCTCGCTATTGGCTGTTATATCTCGCCCTTCGAGCACTATGGTCCCGTCGGCAAATACTTCTATCGTCCCTTTAGCGGTTTGGAGGCTAATACTTTGCTGTGCTTCAATAGTTATATGGCCTTGGCTATTTTTAATGAGTGCAGCGGGCGCTTGATCTTCATTTGCAAGTAGCCCTGTTACTATAAAGCCTTGTGCAGTGTGGGTAAGTAGTACTGTGTCGCCCACTTGGCATGGTGTTATATGCGCCGCTTGTGCTACAACACTCTGTTCGTCGTTATTTACTGTAACACCTTTAACTCGGCCAAATTCATCGACTTTACTTACAGGTGCAAGTTGCTGATCGTGATTAAATATACTTTTAACTTTAGCGTTCATTAAATTACTCCTTTAACTTAGTTATTACTAATTGCACTGCCTTTGATTGCTATATTAGTGGCACTTAACGTTATATTAGTGGCGTCAATTGTAAGGTTACCCGCAGCATCAATTTCTATACTTGCGCCACCTTGGCTTAACTGAATTGACCCCTGTCCATTTGCTTTTATAGTAATATTTTTACCACTGTTTAATTCTAAATCACCTTGAGGTGCTTGTAGCTCAAGGTTGCCGTCTACCGAGTAAACGCTAATATCTTGTCGTGCTTGCATTTTAAGCTCATCAGTTGCTGTGAGCTCTAAGTTACCGTCAGTCGCTTGAATACGACTATTTGAGGCTGAGTTTAGAGTTAAATCCGCAGCCGAGGTAACTGTAATATCTCCCTCGCGGGTTTGAATTTGCAGATTGTTTTCTACTCGGGTTGTAAAATTATTAGCGACTGTAAAATTTGCGTCGTTCTCGGCAATAAACTGTAGGTTTTCTTTCGCTGAAATTTTAACATCACCATCAACAGACTTTAACATTGCCTGGTGCGCACCATTTGTTGCATCGAGTATTAATTGGTTTTTATTGTTTTTATTGGCAAGGCTTATCTTCTCTTCGCCTTTTTTGTCATCCATTACAAAGCTGTGCCCAGCTTTAGTTACTAATTTGTTTTCAGTTGGGTTTTCGCTTGTAACAGGATTTGGTGCATTTTCATTATAAAGCGCGCCTAAAATTATAGGCCTATCTAAATCACCATTTTCACCACAAACGAGCACTTCTGTACCTTGAGTTAGTGGAAAATGCATACCGTGCCCGCTGCCACCGTAAGGTTGCATTAAACGTGTAGGACGGCTTTCTTGGCCTTCTCCATCTTGATTAAACGGTAGTTTTACTACGTAGTTACCTTTGTCATCAATTTCTTGCTCAATTAATGCATTAAACGTTGCAAACACACGTCTCGCTGGGCGTAATGGAGCTTTATAAGGCTGGTTAACACTAATTAAATAAGCTTGGTTTTTATACGTTAAGCCCTTTACATTAGAGCCGTATTCAACCGAAGCACTTTGGCTACCTTTGTGCTCTACACGCGTCACTAAATACTGACCATCATGCTCTGGGTGGTCATAAATATTTAAACGCATACCAGGGCGAAGCGCCCTGCAGTCTGTATCTATTATTATTTGCTCACGTTGGCAATCAAACGCTTGCTGTCTGATAGTTGCTAAGTCTTGCCCTTCGTTTGATTGCCCGTAATTATCACCGTAATGACTATCTTCACCAAAACCAATAACTGACGCACTGTTATTTTTTGAAACTTGCAAATTACCCGGAGCTTGGTAGTTGTAATCATCTAAGTGTGTACTTTGCGGAAATAATTGGGCCTGCCTGCTTATAGCAAAAATTGACTCACTCGTTCTTACTTGCCCAGATGGTGGTACATAGCTTAGGTTTATTTCATCAAACTCTTGCGCTATACCATTAGAATCATTGCAAATATACAATGTACATTCACCACCCGTTTGCTCTACAAAGCTGTACACAAAACCGTGCTTACGCATTAAGCGTGTTACAAATTCGTAATCAGTTTCGTTGTATTGCACAGTCATATCGAGCATGGTTGAGCTTGCTTGTACATTTAACTTTTGCGCAGGGAAACCTGCTTTTTCAAACACACTCAAAATGATTTTACCTGCATCCATAGCAGTAAATACACGGTTAGAATGCTGATGCTTAAGTAATGTTAAATGAGAACTCATGATCAAAGTATAGTGATACCCCTGATGACTTTGACCATGCGCTATAAAACCACTAATTAACCCTGAAATAGTACGATCTAACATTGACCACACTAGTGATAACGATAC
Source organism: Pseudoalteromonas sp. BSi20429 (assembly GCF_000238895.1). Classification (NCBI taxonomy): domain Bacteria; kingdom Pseudomonadati; phylum Pseudomonadota; class Gammaproteobacteria; order Alteromonadales; family Pseudoalteromonadaceae; genus Pseudoalteromonas; species Pseudoalteromonas sp. BSi20429. The sequence continues at coordinate 102,916 of NZ_BADV01000066.1, forward strand.
ATCTTTGCCTATTAGCATTTCAGATGTTAAATGTTCAGGGCTCAATACTTGGATTTTAAATTCATAGTCTTCACATAAACGATCGTCCCTAGACTCAAAGTCAGTTACATAGACCATCCCGTCAGGCATGCCCTGTATAGCAACACTAAAGTGACTTTTATTGGCCTTGAGCTCGTTAAATATGTCCATGAATCCCATTTTTACATCCTTTTATTTAAGCGTTATCTGCAAATGTCGCCGTAATTTCGTCTTGTTCGTCAACGGCCAGCGTTAAAATATCAGGCATGTCTTCTTCTGCCATAAACTCTAAAATTGATTTAGCGATACCAGGAAGTATTTGCTGCTCTATAACCGCGTTCACCATACGTGCACCACTATCTGAAAGCGTACATTGAGTAGTCAGTTTTTCTAAAACACTGGCATCTACTCGTAGCTGCATTTTGTGGTTTTCGTGCAAACGTGTGGCAATGGCTTCAAGTTTCAAGCTGACGATAGACTGTAGAGCTTCAGAATCAAGCGCTAAGTAAGGTATAACTTGCATACGGGCAAGTAAAGCAGGCGCAAAAAAAGCAAGTAACTGCGGCTTAATTAAATCAGTCAGTGCACCGATTGATGGTACTTTCCAAGGCGTTCCGTCTTCATTAATAGGTGCTTGCGTTGGATTTAGCGCTTCGTTAATAGCTGCTTCTTGATCGCTTTGCTGTACCTGTTCTTCCTCGTCATCTTGAGGGCTTAGGTCTATAACTGTAGGCGGTGTACATGCATCGATTAACTCTGCTGAGCCTAAATTAGATGTCATGATAATTACAGTATTTTTAAAGTCTATTTCACGTCCTTCACCGTCACGCATGGTGCCGCGCTCAAACACTTGGTAAAACATGTTCATTACATCTTTGTGCGCTTTTTCAACTTCATCAAGTAAAATTACTGAATATGGACGCTGTCTTACCGCTTCGGTTAACACACCACCTTCACCATAGCCAACGTACCCTGGTGGTGAACCTTTAAGTTGCGATACGGTGTGCGACTCTTGGTATTCACTCATGTTAATAGTGGTTAAAAATTTATCACCACCAAATAATTGTTTAGCTAAGCAGCGAGCGGTTTCTGTTTTACCCACGCCCGATGGACCAGCTAGTAAAAATACGCCTAGCGGGCCTTCATCGTTGCTTACGCCGGCTTTACTCACTCTTAGTGTTTGCGCTATTTTAGCGAGTCCAGCCTGCTGCCCTATAACTTCTTGGCTAATTGTGGCTTCAAGATTAATTAAATTACTAATCTGATCTTTTACCATTGCCCCTACAGGCACACCGGTCCACTGTGAAATAATTTGCGCAACAGCATCGGCGTCTACTTCACTAAATAAGCCGTTGTCTTGTGTATTTTGCTCTTTTAGTGATTGGCGAAGTGTCAGCAATGATTCGCTATCAAGCTCTTGATCTGTTGCCTGCTTTATCTCGTTAATTTGACTCAAAGTCGAAATTTGAGATTCACGCGAGTGAGTAAGTTGCGCCAATTTATTTTGTGCAATAACCAGCTCTTCAACTAAATGGGTAAGCTTATCTTTATCAACAACTAAACCTTGCCCTAGCTCTACATTGAGGCTATTGATTCTGGTTTCTAAATAATTAATGTGCTCGCGCTCAGACTCAATGGCAGCGGGGTCTGTAGCAAACGACATACGTACTCTTGCCGCTGCGGTGTCTAATACATCAATAGCTTTGTCTGGTAATTGGCGGCCTGTTATATAGCGCGACGATAAAACAACAGCAGCTTCTATAGCATCATCCGTAATTTGAATATTATGATGCTCTTGATATTTATCTTTTAAGCCTGCAAGCATTAATTGAGCCGCTTGCTCTGTTGGCTCATCCACTTTAATAAGCTGAAAACGGCGCTCTAGAGCGGCATCACGTTCAAAATACTTTTTATACTCGCTCCATGTTGTTGCCGCAACGGTTCTTAATTCTCCGCGTGCTAATGCTGGCTTTAGTAAATTTGCCGCATCACTCATGCCCGCATCGCCACCGGCACCAATTAAAGTGTGCGCTTCATCGATAAACATAATTATTGGCGTTGTTGAATTTTTAACTTCATCGATTACTGTTTTTAAGCGGCGCTCAAACTCACCTTTAACGCCGGCACCTGCTTGCAATAACCCCATATCAAGCACCAATAAGCGTACGCCTTGCAGGTCACTTGGTACTTGGCCATCAATTATACGCTGGGCAAAACCTTCAACGACGGCTGTTTTACCTACACCTGGGTCACCCACTAAAATAGGGTTATTTTTTCTTCGACGGCATAACACATCGACCATCATACGAATTTCGTCATTACGACCGAGAACCGGGTCGATTTTACCCTGTTTTGCTTTTTCAGTTAAATCTTCACAGTACTCATCAAGCGCAGCTGTACCGTGCGATGAATCTGTTTGATTTGCAGACTTTGATTTAGCTACTGGGTTTAAACGCTCTGAAGATTGCTGACAAATTTTATCTAAATTTTCAGCTAAAAAGCGTGAATCTATTTTATCCAGTAAAGCAGGTAGTTGAAGTACAGGGCTGTAAGGTAATAACTCTGTTAATGAATCAATAAGCGCAGCACCTGTTATAAAATCACTTTTATGCTGAACATTAGCACTTAACCATGCACGCTCTAGCCATTCGTATAAACGACGAGAAAATGTAGGCTTACTTTGATTACCGGCAGGCTGTCTATTTAAAAAGTCTAATAGCTCATGCCATACTTTGTCTTGATTAATATTAAAGAAATGAAAAATGTGCTCAAGGTCACCATTACTTCCTTCTTCCATTAACTTAATAAGTAAATGCTCAGGAAGCACTTCAAAATGACTACGACTACTCGCAAACCCAGCTGCTGATTCAAGTGCTGTTGCGGTGTGGCCATTTAATTTATCTATGAGTTGTTTTATGCCTTTAGCATCCATTTTTTTATCCTTAATTCCTTAGTGTTTATACTGTTGATGGCTGTAGCTATGTGTTGTTGTATTTGCAGCTGCGGCCCCTAAATATGAATTATGTCCAAGTACTAGCGGTTGCTGACCTAAAGCTTGTTCGGCAACAGCCTCATTAGCTACTTTTATTTGGCAAACCCACTCTACATTACTTGGTAAATGCGCAGTCAGAAGTGCAGCCATTTTTATACCTTCTTCGCTTCTTGGCGTTAAACTCATGGCTGTATCACTATTAACTGGACCTATATCTATTGTTAAAATACTTCCGCTAACTAATACCTTCGTACCAAGTACTGCAGAGCTGCCTAAAACCATTTGGTTTTCTTCGCCGATTGAACTTGGTGTATCTATTTTTTGCCAATTTGCTCGTGTGTCGTCAACTTTTAGCGTGTCTATATTTAAACTATGTTTAAGAAGCTGCGCTAAGCCAGCAGCGCTAGTTTGCTTTAAACTTGCAATACCACACTGAATTTTTTGATCAGTTTTTCCCAGTAAAATAGATTCAACTAACCCATCAAATTGGCTCGCGCCTCTGCCTGCTATATTAATTTGCGACTTTTTCCAGGCCTGAAAAAGTTGGCAATAAAGTACATGATTAAATATATCTAAAAACTGACGAACGCGGTCACCGCTTTGCTCATCACTTGCTGCTTGCTCTAATACATAGTGTGGCATGGGTGCATCCACACCATACAAACCTAAAAAAGAGGTCGATAAGCTTAATCTTCCTCTGCCATCATTCTCTAATACACATTCGCGTACATCAGTAGCCGGAAAACCAAGCTCTTTAAAAGGTTTAAAAACAACTCTGTTACTAATCCCTTGCTCTAGCTCTTGAGGTGCGGCCCAATGTTTTTCTATTAAGCTCATCGCTTTAAATAAGTTAAACCGCCAAGGCTGCTCAATAAGTAGTTCTATTGGCGCGGGTAACTTAGACCAAACTGGGTGCGCATGATTTTTATCAGCGTAACTCATAGCTGATAACTCTTACCCGGTTCAATATCCCAACTCCACGATTTATAACTAGGAATTGCATTAACACGCGTTTGTACGCTTTCATTTATAGGGGCATACATTAAAAAGAATTCGTGTAATACATTACAAAAATGATATAAATCAGCATCACCAACAAATTTACTTTCATCAATATCAATAAGTACATCAACACCTTTAATAAATATTCCGCGTTTAATTTGGCTGATTGGCGTTGCTGTTATTTTTAAAATGCTTTCAATTCGTAATCGATTCTCAGCTTTATTAGACCAATCAAATAACACTAGTAATCTTTTTAGTTCTGTAACTTGCGTAATTTGTGAAAACTTTACATTTAATAAGCTAATAAGCTGCCAGTGTTTTGGCTGACTTGGACATGCTAAATAATTAGTTGGCCGTATAACATTTTTAACCTCAACGATGCTCGGCATATCTTTTCCGCCTTCGTTCAAGTCTCCCTCTTGCAAAAGCTGACGAGGCCAACCTGCATTAAAAGAAGTTAAATCAACTGATAGAGTTTCTTTTTCATCTTCTAAATTAAAAGGAAGTTGTAAATAATGAGTCGGGGCTGCTGCACCTACGTCTTTTGTGAGCACAGTAAATAGCTTTTTTTCGTCTTCAAATACGCTTTGATAACGAGGAGTGTAATCATACGATTGCCCGGTTATAGAGTTTCGACCTGCAACTGCATCTACCGTATAACTAAAAACGTGGTCAAAACGTGCCTGATCTGCACTTATCATATAATCAGTTCTGTTTGGCTCTATTTTAATTGGCTCTGCAGCTTGGCTAAATAAATTAACTGCTGGCACGCAATTGATTAAAATGTTCTCTTTACTTAACTGATGACCCGGCGGTAATTTATTATCACCCCTAAATACGATTTCAAAACGGTCAATATGTTCAGGAAACTCTTCGTCTTTTAAACCATCAAATGTTAAAAAATAAAACCTATCTTTTGCATTAAAATAATCAAGTAATAGTGCATATCCAGGATGGCTTTTAGCTGCACTAGGCAGTAAAGCGCCATCTATATCTAAATAAGTAGCGCTGCAACCTTTTGCTTTTAACTTTTTGTTGAGCTCAAAATGGTTAGCACCAAAATCAAGTTCTGCTTGTTTATTAGGTGTTTTTAATAATTGAAATAAAGCACTGCATAATGGTGTATCGCCACGTAAATAAAAGTTTAGTTTAGATAAATCAAAATTACTTCGTTCACCTTGGCATACAAACTTAAGCCCTATTCGTAGCTCTGCACCTAAGTGCGACTCTTGATATCGAACATGCTCAACATCTAATGGGACAACGTCTAAACCGTGAGTTGTGCTAAAAATTATTTTTTTATTATCGGCCTTTGCTTTAGGCGGATTAAGCTGTAAACCTTTTGAAATAGTGTGTGTTTTTTGCATAGCCAATTTAGGCTTAAATTGCACCACAGTACTAGAAGGATAATAACTTAGGAGTATTGGACACAGTTGACGCAGTACTTGCTCTGAAACTTCAGGTACTGACTCATCTAAACGCTTTTGAGTATGGGCAGTTAAATACGCTACGCCTTCTAATAAGCGCTCAATATGAGGGTCTCTATCTTTTAATGCATCAATGTTAAGCATTCCTGCATGCTCAGGATAAAACTGAGCAAACTGCTTACCAGCTTGGGTTAACAAGCGCATTTGTGCATCAAAATATTGCTGCATTCATCAATCCTTTAAATAACATTAGTTAGTGTTTTTTGCATGTTGTATAACGTCTGCTTTACCGCCAGATTCAAAACGGGTATTTAACTTGATACTTTGCCCGCTCGTTAAAAAAGCTTGAATATCTAGCCTTATTACACAATTATCTTCTTTAATTTCAACAGGTGTTACATTTGCATATCGTACGCGTGGTTCGTACTTTTCTATCAATTTTTTAACCTCAAACGCTAACGTGTGTTGTGAGTATGGTAACCCCTCGTAAATATCTTCTACATCGGGCAAACCATAGTCAGACAAGTGCTTCAGCACTCCTCTTCTTGCATTTAAAAGCTCATTTAAATGCTTGCACACACTGACTTGCTCATCAGTTTGAAAACCATGATGACCATTGCGTGTAACTGGTTGAGTTAAAAAATCGAATAACGCCATATTTAGATCTCAATAAAAGGATATGCTTGCGCATATCCTTCAAAATTACTGACTAATTAACGACCTTCAGTCCAAGAGTCAGAGAACTCGATGTTGCCATCTAAGTAAGTCCAAGTAATGCGTTTGTAACGTAGACAAACTGTTTCAAGGTGCGGGTAACGCTCCTTGTCTAAGTCTTTAACGTTATGCATTGTTGGTGAGATCGAAGTGATCTTTACATCTTCCAACTTGTGGCAGAAATATTCACGCTCAGTCCCTGTGTCATCAATACGGTACCATTTAAGCTCTAATTGCTTAAGTGTTTGACCGTTTGAACACGCTTTGTACAAGTACGGCGTAGCCGCATCAACAGCTTTTGTAATTACAAAAGGTTCATGCTTACGAGTACCTGTAAGTTCACCTGTATCGTTATCCGTAGGAATACGAAGTTCATGATCAAAGTGTAGGATCTCAATTGAACCTTCACGCTCTGCAACAGTTACAGAACCTTTGATGTCATTACCTTGGTCATCCTTTAACCACATGTACGCTGGAATTGCCATTTCATTATTCTCCTTTTAGAATGAAGTGTTTCCTGTTAGTTGGCATTGGCATAAACAGTAATATTTATGCCCCCCAAAAAGCCCTCTGCTTCATGCCACTGGGGAATATGTCCCAAGTTGGATGCAACCAACTTGGGGCAATTTTTTAGACTATAAGTCTTAATCCTTTATGTACACCTGCCAACTACTCACCAAATTGACGCATTTGATAGTACTTAAATCCGTTTCATTGGCGGCGTAGCAGTTCATTTTTCGCCAGGCATTTGCCCTACTAGCGCTAAACGAACATCAATCCCTTCAACTTGGAAATGAGGAACAATGTACGTACTTACTCTGTAGTAACCAGGGTTACCTGGAATTTCTGCTACAGTCACTTTTGCATCTTTTAGTGGATGCGTAGCAATAAGAGATTCATCAGGGTTGTTCATTTTAGTTACTAATGCGCCAAGCCAATCATTAAGCTGCTGCTCTAATTCATGGCGAGGTTTACTTGAACCAATATTTTCACGCTGTAAAACTTTTAAGTAATGCGCAATACGCGATACTAAGAAAATATATGGTAAGCGTGAGTTAATTCTTGCATTAGCTGTTGCTTCATTTGTTTCTAATACCTGTGGCTTCTGCGCACTATTAGCAGAGAAGAAACATGCAAAATCTGAATTTTTATAGTAACTAAGTGGAATAAACCCTTGGTTAGCAAACTCAAGTTCTTTAGTTTCAGAAATAAGTACTTCAGTTGGAATTTTAGTTTCTGATCCTTTACCAGCTTCAAATGAATGCAGCGGAAGATTTTCAACTTTACCACCTGATTGCGGCCCACGAATATTTACAGCCCAACCATTATCATGGAAACTACGGATGATATTTGCAGCAAATGCAAATGTTGCATTACCCCACAAATAACGTTCATGATGCTGCGCACTTACATCTTCTTGGTAATTAAAGTTACGAAGAGGATTTGTCTCACCGTAAGGCAGACGTAGTAAAAAGCGTGGGAATGCTAAACCAATGTAACGAGAGTCTTCTGATTCACGGAAGTTTTTCCAACGAAGGAACTCAGCGCGTTCCATGTAAGAACCCAAATCTTGGATTTTAGACACTTCTTCCAATGAGTCTTTAAGAAAAAACTTAGGACCAACACTGCCCATAAACGGACAATGCGCTGCCGCAGATACACGAGATATTTCTTGCAGTAACGATACATCGGGTGCCGAACAATCAAATTCAAAGTTCGAAACCATTGTTGATACTGGCTCACCACCTGGCGTATCGTAATCTGAAGTATATACATGCTTGTATAGTGCAGATTGCGTTGTATCTGGCGCCTCTTCAAAATCGTCTCTTAGAGTTTCTTTATCTACATCAAGCATTTCTATTTTAATATTAGCGTTGTTAGGCGTACGGTTAATTAGGTAACGTAACGAGCGCCATGCTGATTCCATTTTTTGGAAATTTGGGTGATGTAAAATTTGGTCTAACTGCTGAGAAATAATAATGTCTACCTTTGCGATGTAATCATCTAAAAGTAATTTATCAATTCGAGTTACTTCTTGGCCACTACTGCTAGCCATATCTAAAAATACATTTATAGCTGCTGTTAAGCGCTCATTTGCACGAGTTTCAGCTAGGTTGCTTGCATCTCTAAATGAATCAAGTTTGATTTCATCTGCAACTGGAGAAATATCAACCATTCCACATATATTTTCATAAGTGGATAAAGGAGCTTGCTCCGTGGTATGCGCGGCAACATTTAATTGTTCTTGCATTGACATGGTAATCTCCTTATTCAGTTATTGGTTGTTTTTCATCTTCAGACGCTAGCGGCGCAATTTCATCCAGTTTAGCTTTTAACTCATCTAGCTCTGGCTGATTTTGTAAAACACGCTCTAATTCTTTACGAAGTGATGAGTTATCTAATAAATTAGATTTAAGGTCGCGAAGTAAATTACGCATAGCCATCATTTTATTAAGCTCTGGCACTTGAGAAGCAACTGATTCTGGGTCAAACGATTTAAAAGAATCAAACTCAAGGTTTACGTTAATTTCGCCGTCACCTTTAATTTTGTTCGCTACCTGAAAGTTCGCTTTAGGCGCCATATCTTTAAGCACTTGCTCAATATTATTTTTATTAATTGTTACGCGCTCACGCTCAGATAGTTCTTGGCTATTTTGACCATTTGAGTAGTCACCAATTACTAGCATCTTTAATGGCAATTCACTTTTTTGTGAAGCGCCATCTGTATCAAGCTCTAACGAAATATTGATCCGAGCTCTGGGGATCTCTTTTTGAAATGTATCACTCATGTTTTTTCCTTTGCAGTTTGGTTATCTACCGACTCAATTCCAATTAAACCTCGACATATTAGTCAAGCCCTTGTAACTAAACCCACGCTAATGCTTGTGCAGGGTTAGTTACCATCATTTGCTGACTAATATGTTTAGCAGCTAAACTCATTTCATCTTCTGGCGTTTGTGACAAACTTGCATAACACTGCTTGGAAAATCGCCATACTTCCATGCAAAAACATTGTTGCCATTGCGCTAAGTCATGCGCTTTTATTTGTTTTAGTAACACGTTTAATAATGCTAAAGCATGTTCGTAATGCTCAGCTTTAATTAATAATTTTGCCTTTAATAATTGCGCTTGAGCTTTATCAAAATCGTTTAAAATATTTATTTGATCGACTTTAATTAATGCCGTCGATAACTGCCCTTTTTCGACGTCTTGTATTAACTCGCTATACTGCTCATCAAACGCACTACTTTGAGAGCTAACAGACTCTGTTTTTGCAGAATGTGATAACTCTTTTAAAAACTCTTTATTTACAGATGAACACAACGGACTTCCATCGTCATACTGTAGGGAAACTAAAGCAGGAAACTGCTCATTTAAATTAACTAATTGTTGCTCAAGCCAATGAACAAGCGGCAATTTATTTAATTTTTTTAATGCATTTAAACTAAGCACTTGGAGATTTAAATTAAATTGCATAGCCCCTTCCATAAACAACCCTTCGGCTAAATTTAAAGCTTGTTCAGGTTGCTCACTTGCCAATGCATTTTCAATTGGAGCAAATGCTGCAGCTCTAGGAGCGGGTAAACGCGTTTTTCCATTTTCGTTAGCCGGTAATGCCAATCTTGTCCAACGTGCAGCTCGCGATAACTTTATTACTCGTTCAATGTTATTTTGTTCTTTATCGAAGTTAAGTAGCAGCCTAACCGCACTTAAATACGCTGTATCTGAAGCAATATCAGCATTACCAATACTAACCTGGCTAGCAACTGCGGCTGGTGCCGAATTATTAGTTTCTGATTTTGGAGCCGTTACAGCTGAATTCTCAGCTAATTTTTGCTCTGTGCTAATCGCTTTTTCTTCTTGCTCTGGTTCAGCTACAGGCACTGGGTTTCGTTTTTCTTGTTCTTTAGCCCACTCATTCAAAGTCGATAGAGGGCCAGATTCGTTGTCTAATAACGCAACACACTGCTCATTGTATTGAGTCAAGGCAGCTATAAGTTCAGGCCATTGTTCAGCGTTTGTATTATGCCCTTGGGCAACACCCTTTAAACGTTCTTGCTGTTGTAAAAACCATGTATTAACTGCAGCGCGCATTCTGGCTTTTAGTGGGTGCACCTCATCCGTATAAGTAGTCAACAAACGATTAAATAACAATAACGTATGCGTTAAACCTGTAACCCCAAACTCACTTGTTGCAGCTAGTGCTAAGTAACTTACTATGCGTAAATCTTTACTTTGAGTGTTGAGTAAATCTGATGCTTGTATAAACATCACTTTAAAGTCAACTTCCCCCACTCCTGATGAAGATGCTTTTAATGCTTTAAATGTTTCTTCATATTTTAAATCTTCTCCACACTTGTTCCCCGGCAAAGGAGCACTTAATGCTTCAAGCCATTCAATCCAGGTGGTATGTGTATGCGGCGCTTTATTACTCATGATTTACACCAACGACGAAGTGCATCGTAAACACTCACGTTATCCATATCAGCAAAATTAAGTGTTTGTGAAGACGGCTGTTTTTCTACTTTTAAATTACATAGATCAACAATATCGTTTGTTTTTTTATCGTATTCCCACACACTATTAAAGTATGACGCTGGAATAGGCCTACAAAAAATAGTTAAACTAGGCGCTTGATTCTCATCACCTAACTGATAAAAAAACCAAGGCTGCCAATTATGATCTGCCACCATAGATGCAACTAAGTGCAACCAAAACCCGGCAACTAAGGCACTTTCATGACTAAAACTAGGCATTGGTAGGCGAATACCAAACTGACTTCTTAAACACCCTCTATTAGCGATAGATTTAAGCACAGCTGATAGCTCTTCAATTAAAATTGCTCTTTTAGCAATATCGTTCAGGCCTAAATGCTGCCAAAAAACGCTCATCGGAATAGTTCTAAGTTTATCAAGCTCTAGAGTTAAATTTGGTTGCTGTTTAAGTGCATCAGCTACACGGTTATAATCTTGTGCTTTTTGCTCCATTTCATTAATACTGGCAGCTTGTTTAATATTTTCATTTACACCTAAAAGGTGCTCTATTACTTGGCTTGCAAATAAAAATAGAAAAGCAGGATGTCGCTTATATGTATCAAGCCCACTATGTACAAAAGAGCTAAATGGGTAAAAACGACCACTGCTATCTTTACTTGGCTGCAAAACGCCAAGTAAACCACCATCATCAGCATTGCCAGATATAAAGAACAACGACTTAGTTCCATTCAAGTGACTTGTATCCGTTGTTTTTCTACCACGGTTTAAATGTGCAAAGCCCTCTTGCAACCAATGATCAAATCCAACCGATTCTCTAGATGAAATATTAAGCTTTACAAAGTCTGGTCTTATCGGTGTTTTACCCATAAAACCAAAGCTGTGTTGCTTAACCAGTGTCGGTGTTTTCTTTTTAGTAAATAAATTAAACATTGCTAGCGGCCTATTGCATTGTTCGCGACTGCGATTGAGCCAAGCTAGGGCTTTGTGAAAACAAAGAACTTGGCAATGCAAACGATGTAAGCATGTATTTTGAAAATATACCGCTGTTGCGTCCTGATTTAAGAGAAAACTGGACTGTTAACACCTCATCAGATTTATCTTTTAATTCCCACGTTGCTAAAAATTCTGTGCCTTTAATCCACTTAACACTGGCTGAGTTAAGCACTTTTAGTAGTGCCCAAGGTCCGCCTTGCTCGATAGAAATACGACGCCCTTTATTATCTAAACCATACAGAACCGCTTTTTCTGCAGCCCCTCGACCAGGCCACGAAAAATTACGCCATTCTTCAGGCTCATTGCGATAGCGATAACCTTGCTCACTAAAGCCTAAGTATGTTTCACGAATACCTCGGTGTGGAACAGGCATCATCTGAAAAGTAAAACCAGCACTGTCGGCACCACTAGAAAACAACGAACGAGTTACTTTATTTGCTTTAGTTAAACCATCAAGTAATTGCGCGCTAAAACCAATACCTACACCATTCCATTGTTTTTCTTCCCACACACCGCGGCGTACTTTCATAAATGGTTTGAGCTGGGTGTTAATAAAGCTCCATAAAATTCCTGATTCAGAATTTAAAAATTCAGAAACATCTGCTATCGCAGCATCAGGGCCAGTTAAGTTAAATGGATATTTACCAGCTAAACTGCTGTTATACATAGTATAAACCTGGTTTTCCCATTCTTGGTTAAGCTGAGTACGTGCTTTTGCCATGATAGTCGCTATACCACCATGAAGCGGAGCCTTAAATAGCTTATCTAGCGTTTCTTTGGTTTGAGGGTCTAGTGCTCGAGTTTGGCTCTCAATAATAATCCACGAAGACTGTAATGCATTACTTTGGCTATTACCTGAAAGTAAGTCCTGCGCAAATATCATTGCTTGAGCATCATCTTCATTACTCGCTGCCATTGCTTTAATGTCTGAATGGATGCTACTTAATGAACTGATGTATTGTCTTAAGTAATCAGAAGAATTCTTATCTTCATTAGGCTGTGCAAAGCGTCTTAAATCAGCAAACCGACTTTCAAGCTCTGGCGCTCTAACCGTACTCATTTGAGTAATTGTTGGCGTGTTTAAAGCTAATTTATTTGCAACATCTGCAGCCGTCTTACCTATTGAAGCTTGGCTTTTTGAAGGCGCGTCAGCGAGCGTAATATTGTCGTTAATCAGTTTCATTAAATCGTTAAAAGGGCCATCCATCGATGAAAGGCGTGCAAAATCAATACTTGCATCGTTTAGATCTCTAAATGCAGGCACTTTTATGCTATCTATAAAAGCAAACCAAGTATTGCCGTAGTCTTTAAAGTAATATGCACGCATAGCCTTTGCCAAAGTTTCAGCCTGTGCTTCGTCAACAACATTTTGACCATTTTCATCGCTAGAACCCATAACCCAGTCACCTGAGAACACCAAACGTGAAATACGTTTAATCTCTGGGAATACATATTCCTGCCAACCTAAGTTTGTATAAACATACGGGATTTTATACTTACTTTTAAATACATCACGATTTTTAGAAATCATAAAATCGTTTAATAACAATGGCTTTTTACGTTCAGCAAAGCTTGTAATTACTTGTTGATATAACGGGAAAGCCTCTGGCTGGGTATTTAAATTGTCTCTCGCTAGCGCTATCGATGTTTCGTTAGCCTGCCAAAATGCAATTTTACCAGGCTGCTCTATATCGTTACCCATATTTTCTAGGTACATATCAACTAAGCTACTTAGTTGTGTATAAATGGGTGCTTGCTCTTGTGCATTTATGTCTATATGAAAATGCTCAGCTATAAAATTAAGTAATTGCTCTTTAGCAAACTCCGTTGAAATATGCTCAGGGTTCGTACTCATCATTAAATGCATTTTTAGTGCATCGTAATACTGCTGACGAATCGTTGCTTTCGCTTCACCTTCATTGTCAAACCATTGTGTTTCGTACTGTTTTATTTGCGCAAGTAAATGCTCTTCACCTGGGTAAGTAATAAGCTGATTCATCTGATTAAATAGCACATTTGCAACACTACTTAAGGTTTCATCACCTTCATAAATACCAAATATAAAGTACCACGGTAATGAATCTTCGTAAGTTTTAAGCTGACCATAGTGCTCAAACAGCGCTAGCGTAGCAGCAAGCTTCTGCTCATCTTTTGCCTTACTTACGTTAGCTTCAACAACTGCTTTTACGCGTGACTCACCTTGATTAAGTAATAATTGATTACTTGTGTACGACGTAATAAGGAGTGCTGTGATTGCTGCAATAGATGCCAAACCTGAAGTGACTGTTAAACCTTTTAACCAGCGTCCTACTAACCGTTTTTTTCTATTTCCTCGCGTTAAATCCTGTAGTTTAAAAATAACATCATTAAATACGCGGTTGATAAAATAACTTTGAGTAATGCTTTCTTGTTTTTGGTCAACAACAACCGCGCCAAATTGATCTCGTACACCATTAGTAATGCGCTCAATAGGCGTGCCTTCTTGCGTGCCCGATGTAAAATAAACACCAGCAAACCAAGGAACTTCTTGATATGGATTAGACTTAAACAGTAAGTTAACAAACTCAGTTAACTTAGTTGAAGCTGATTGAAATTGATTAGGAAAATCAAGTATTAGCTGTTTACGATGCTCGTTGCGCTCTCGTGCAACTTTGCTTAAACGTTGCTCGCATAGTCGCTCATATAGCTCCTGCATACGAACTTCAAACATTTCTGCAGGATCATTTTTTTGATCTTCACTAATATCGAGTAAGTACGCACCAAATACTTGCTCACGCTCTTTTTCAGATAAGTCACTAAAAAAAGGTTCAAAACCACTGATTAAGTCAGTTTTGGTAAAAGTGATATATACAGGAAAAATAACGCCAAGCTGGGTAATTAGCTCTTCTATACGCTCACGCACTAATTTTACATGTTGTCGAATTTCTTCACTGTCGGAAGTTAAAACATCTGCAACACTAATGGCCACCATTACGCCATTTATAGGCAGTTTTGGTCTATATTTTTTAAGGAGCGCTAAAAATGACAACCACTCTTTATTTTCTGACTGCTCAGTTGTGTAACGCCCAGCGGTGTCAATTAAAATAGCTTGATCTGAGAACCACCAGTCACAATTGCGCGTTCCACCAAAACCTTGGATATGCAATTCACTCGAATTAGAGTAAGGAAAATGTAAGCCCGAATTTGCAAATAAAGTACTTTTCCCTGTAGCCGAAGGGCCAATAATCATATACCAAGGCAAAGCGTATAAAGCGGTATTACCACGATAACCCGCACCTAAATGAGATGCTTTTAAAGATCCCAATGCTTCTTGCATCTTTTCTTTAATTTCGCTTAATTCAGCACTCGAACCGGCATTATGACTTGCTAATTCAGAAGCTAACTTATCGCCTGAGCGCTTAGTCCATAACCAACGAATAAAAATAAATAAAACAAAAACAGCGGTTACAGCACCCATCGCAATTAATTTTTTATCGGTAGTATCTAAACCCACCATGCGACCGGCAAACCACACAATACTCAAAACGGCTATAAAGCCAATAAGTTGACCCGTTGCACGCGATGATACCAAGCCCAATAAAAAATGAACTAAACCGCTTTTATTAACTCTTCCCTGCATTGTGTTACCTATCGTGTTTCGTTGGTTTTATTGAGCTGAGTCAGCACTTCAATTTGGTTGTCTATTACCTGAGTACTCTGCGTTGCTTGCTTATTAATTACATAATGAAATCCAGCAAATAATGAGGCAATAGAACCCAAGCAAATAGCCAAAATCACCCAGTAAGGAATATTACGCCCCACCTTCATAGCAAACCCTTCTGCAGGTATACCGTTATCAGATAATTGAGAACTCGGTGTTCCTTTTATATCTTCAATTTGAGCTCTAACATCAACAATTAACGCTTTTAATTGCTCAATGCCTTTAACTTTGTAAATCCCTTCAAAGCCAAGCTGCAGACAAATATAATAAACCTCTAATGCAGCTAGCTTTTGCTCTCCGCCGGTACGCAACTTACCTAAACGTTCAAAAAATTCTTCACCAGCTCGGTTGTTACCAAAAAATTCAAGCTGTAGCGGTCGAGACATCCAATCCATTCTAAAATGAGCACCTGAACTCATAACAAATTCATCACACATAGCCGTAAGAGCAAACTTAACTTCTTGCATTAAACTTGTTGTTACCTGTTGCGAGTAACAATTACGCTCATAGTCATCAAAACTAGTAAGTAAATTTTCTCTAAACTCTTCAAGCTCTAAGTTAGTAGATTGCTTTAGTTTTAATGGTGTTAGCGCATTAATTACAGGCGAAATACACGCGACTAAATCTTGTTCTTTTTGTGCTTCTTGCATAATTTCAACTCAACGTTAATTACGTGCTACGGTAACAATTTCAATTTGTGCACTTTGCAATCCAAATGGTACAAATAGGCTTAATGATTGCTCTTCAATAATTTGCTGCCAAATGAAACCATGCGACTCAAGCCTGAAGTATTCATACCCACTTTTTATGGCCAGCTTATTTGGAGGTCGCTGACAATGTGTTAGTTGCACACCCGCTAAAGCAGATGAAATCATGATATCGAGCTTTTCGCTTGCTCCAACTTTTACTTGATCACTAAATGTTTCAATCCATTTTGTGTCTTCAGATTCAAAATACACAGCTAAATAAAAGTCGTTGTTAGTAAACGTTGCAGAATCAATAGTGGCAACTTGATAAATAGCGTTAGAGGTTTTTTCAAGTTTTAAGCCCACCATTTTCTTAGGTACAACCCCTTCAAGTAAACGAGTTAATAGGCCATCAAGCTGACCAAATACATTGCTTAAATTTTTATGCTGGTATGGTGGTACTTGGTTAACTAAGTCACTGTGCTCAAACATTGAAACTGAACTAATTAAATCAACAAGCTCACAATACAAACGTTCAGGATGGACCAATGACAAGTTTTTAAGATGATCTAAACGCTTGGCGGATGGAGCCATTGCATTAAGTAACAAAAATGTATTCATTTCATTCGGCCCAAAGTCAGTAACTGAGCCATAATTTTTACGTCTGCTAAGCAGCACATTAACTTTTGCATTAACTAAATTAGCCGTTCTATTTAACAGCTCAGTTAAATAAGCAGATGCACTTATATTTAATAAAGGAGGCACAAACTGTTTATTTAAAACAAATGATCCATCTTCCGAGCGACTTATTTTTAAACATGCAATGGTGTCAAAATAAGTTTTTACATCTGAGTCAGACAGTAATATAAATTTAGGCTTTGCAACTAATACCTCACGACTACGCGAC
The DNA here is from genome assembly GCF_000238895.1 of Pseudoalteromonas sp. BSi20429. NCBI lineage: Bacteria > Pseudomonadati > Pseudomonadota > Gammaproteobacteria > Alteromonadales > Pseudoalteromonadaceae > Pseudoalteromonas > Pseudoalteromonas sp. BSi20429. Next base: position 119,851 of record NZ_BADV01000066.1, read on the forward strand.
GCATCATGATTATCTTCTAAATCAATATAATCCGCTTCATATGCGCTTAATTGCCCGCTGGCCGCATAACCTTCAATATTGCTAACTGTTTTATTAGCAGCAATAGCAATATAAATAACACTCTCTTGATGGTTACTATCAAGCTCAAGCTTTAAATCATCTTGATGCTGTCGGTCAAAATCAAGCAAGCGACCATTTTCTAAAAGTAATTTAAAACTGGTCACTTTTAATATACCGCGAGCAAGTGCTGATTCATCAATAGCAAAATGCTGTAAACCAAATGCCAATGGTGATATTAGCGCTTGACGTACAACCTGATTTTGATCGTGATAATCGTCAAATAGTTGAAAGTGTTGCTGGGCAAGCAAAACACCTTCAGCCCAAACGGGCTTTGCGGGAGCTTTTAAATTCATTACTCAGCCTTATCCACGCCAGGTAATTGAACTTCATTATTGGTAACCAAAACATCTAATGATGTAGACAACTTAACAGGGCCATCTGCAAGCGGATAATACGCTTTCCAGTTATCGCCACTGCGATCTCTAAATAAAGCAACAATAGCTACAAACTTTGCATTTTCAGCTTGTTCAAACTTAATTTTAGATTGTTCAGAAGGGTGAATTGTTCGCTCTTCTAATGTAATTAAACTATTAGCTAAAACTGACTTATCTGACTTCCATAACTCTTCAAATGTGGCTGTTTTAAATGTTTGTATATCAGACAGTTGATATACCTTTAAAACCACTGGTAACGCTTCATCAAATTGGTTTAAATTTAAATTATCTGTTGCCTTAACATCTAAACTTACGTTAGTACTCATACAACCAGTTAATATTATAGAAAGTGATAAACCTATAATTGCATTTAAAATAAAGCGCATTTTTTACCTCAATAAATATTTTTATTTAAAATTAAAATTAGTTTTGCAAAGAGTAGCTTCATAAACTGGGCAAATAACTTTATTGAATCTTACATTCGCACAATCAGACCATTTATTAGTTTTAAAAAAGCCTAAAAGAGTCTTAGTCCTGCTTTTCTCTTGAGAATCAACTAACAAAGACTGCGTAACAACATCATCTATAGACGTAATTAACTTAGTATTTATTAATGAAAGCTCTTTTATATAAACAGATACATCACCGTTAATTAAAGTAACTTTTCCATTGCTTTTAGGGGGATTATTTAAAAAAAAGAAAAAGTGTTCTATAGAATTTTCAGAAAAAACGCGATGGGCAGGAATACCTACCTGGTCTAGTAGCGAAGAAACGCTGGCAGTAAGTGACCAAGCTAAGGAGTACAAGCTATTTATTTGATTTATAAACTCTTTTTTATTCACAACATGCTCCTTGTCATCAGTTAAACTAAAAAACTCTTAGTCTAAGGCTAGTAATAAATCCATTTATTTGGCGCATAATACAAACACCTAACCGCTATTGTCAACCTATATAAGGTTTAAAATATTAGAATATTAATGCGATTTACGAATTAGAATAAACACTCTAAAAAACAGTTATAAATGAATAATACGCAATAAAACAAAACAATCCCTATTTATGAAACAATCAAAAAAATAATTCAATTTATTTTTAGAGTTACAATTATCCAGTTGATCATTAACACACAAAAAGGTATGTTTACGCCACTAATTTTACCGAGCAGGGATTGCAACGTTTTGACTAAATCTAATTTTTTTTTGAAGGTTAATGACAAAGACTTTAATGTTACTTACCTACATGGCTACGAAAAAATTAATAAAGGCTTTAGTTATTCACTCACCGTTGAATCTTCAGTAAAAATCAATACAGATATACTACTTGCTAATGCCAGTGTGATTTTTGTTAATAAAAATAAAAGATATAGAGAACAATGCGGCCTGATTACATCTGTAACCAATATGGGTGTATTCAACAATCTACATCGCTTTAAAATAAACATTCAAGATCGATTATCCACCTTAAAAGACACCTCAAACAGTAAAGTCTTTATTACCGTAAACGTACAAGATGTATTAAATTACTTAGCACAAAAAGCAGGTTATTCATCAGGACAAATCGTTTTTAGGACAAGCTCCGCCTTACCGCATTTAAAGCAATGTGTGCAAGCAATGGAAAGTGACTGGGCCTTTTTTAATCGCTTGATGTCTCAGCATGGTCTTTTTTATTGGATTGAAAGTGAATCAAACACCGAAACACTTGTTATAAGTGACAGCAACCTCAATAGCCCCTACTTAAGTACGGGTGTATTAGAAGTTAAAGCAAACGCGGGGATGAACGTCCAGTACTGGGGTAACTTTGTCGGCTTTATGCACAGTGAAGTAACGCAAACCTTATATAATAATGCAGCGCAAAGTAATGCCCATGGACAATTTCAAAAAGTAGCCAGTAACAGTCAATCTTTTTTCGAGCCTGCTGCAAACTCAAGCGCAGAAGCATCAGCGCAAACACAAAGCTTTAGCAATGCATTAGCCACACACAATAAACTGGTTACGCTTACGGGTAATGTATCTGATGTATTTGCAGGCTGCTCAATTTCGCTTGACGATAATATGGGGTTTGCTAGTGGTGATTTGCTATGCATTGCAATAGAGCACACCCTTAATCAAGCAAATGACGAAAGCAGCCATGAAGGTGAAACGCACTATCACTGCGTAGCGCAATTTATAGAGCGAGGCACACCTTACAAAGCAATGCCGGAGCCTCATACACCTAAGCCCATGGTATTTCCAGCAACCGTAGAATCTCTCACAAGTAATGCATTTGTAGATGAACACGGCCAATACCGTATTCGTACCGAGTTTGATAAAACAGCTCGCCCAGTAATTCAATCAAGCCCTGCACTAAAAAAACTAGCGCTATATGCTTGTGAAAATCAACCTCAAGCAACTGGCTGGCACTTTCCACTCGTTGGTGGTTCTGAGGTACTTATTGGGTGTATTAATAACGACCCAAATAATACATTTATAATGGGTTTTGCACTAAACGCCGACCAGCCAAGCGTAGTTACAGCCGCTAACCCAACGCATAATCGCTTATTAAGCGCAGCGCAAAATGAACTCATGTTCGATGACGATAAAGATGTACCCAAAGTCATCTTACAAACACTCGCCAGTGAGCACTATATTGAATTAAATGCTATAAAATCAGGCCGCCAATTTATTCAATGGATAAGCCAACTCGGGACTATAAATTTACACGCTGGGCGCGACCTATGCCTTGAAACAGAACAAAACAATGTTCAGTTTGTTATTAAAAACAATCAATTTATTGATGTTAAAAATACCGTGTCGCAAACCACAAATAACAGCCATGTAAATTATCAAAGTGGTGGCAGCCAAGCCTTCAGTGGTAAAAATGCGACCCTTACGAGCGAGAATGAAATATCACTCCTCACCGGACGTGCAGTAAAAGTGCATGCACAAAGCGACATACTCCTTAAAACCAATAACAGCGACTTAAAGCTTAATGTGCCTAATGGCTCTAAGTTTTTACAAACTAACAATAATGTAAACATTACGGGTTCTGGCCAAGGAGATTTAATTATTCACAACGCGGGCGGCGAGATAAAACTCGACAGCCAAGGTAATGTTGATATTACCGCCACCAATGTACTCACACTCGATGGCACATTTATAACCTTTGATGGCCCGGTTGATTACGACATAACTAGCCCACAAACAGCGAGGGCACCAAGCAATGCAAGCCCTGCCAATATTAGCCGCATTAGTGATATAACCATTAATGACTCCGGTATTGCTGCAACAACGTCAAGCGTAGTGGATTTACTTTATGTTTATCAAGATGGCAGCCCTGTAAAAAACGCACCTTATACAATTAAATTTGATGATGGAACACAAAGCACAGGCCAGCTAGATGAAGACGGTATAGCGCAATTAACCGATGTACCAAATGGTCAGTTTACTATTCAATACGGGGAAGATACGCGCGAGTATGAGCCTCAAGATAACACGACGCCAAACCCACTTTATAAAAGAATAACCCCCGCCTCTGCCATACAAATGAGCAGAGCTGGGCAAACAGCAACACTTGATGAAGCAAGCAACATAGCCAGCCAAGCAGGTGATTGGTTATGGGGGGCACTGCAAGGTGACTTTAATAAAGACCCTACAACGGCGCAGATTGTGGTAGGCAGTATTATTTCAATGATACCTGTTATTGACCAAGTCATGGACGTGCGGGATATTTTAGCCAATGTAATGCTACTGACTGATGACGATAAAGCCAACGACAGTGATGGCTGGATTGCCTTTACGCTCACCGCGATAGGTTTAGTACCGGTGCTCGGCTCCGCGGTAAAAGGCGTCGGTAAAGTGGTGATTAAAAACAGCGGCGACACAATAGAAGCCGCAATTGCAGTGTTACGCAAGTTGGGCAAAGGCGACCCTGTTCAGTATTTACGTAAAATAAATTGGCAAGACCTAGGTAAACAAGCAGCCAGCGAAGTAAAAGCCTTTATAAAAGGCCTGCGCGATACACTTCACGAAATATCAACAAGTTGGCAATACGACCTACTGCTACCACAGCTTGCCATAGACGGCATGCAAGCTACGATTAAACAGCTTGATGAAATAGCGCCCAAAATAGACCAGGGCGTTAAAGACGCAGCAAGTGAGATTGGCAATCGCGTAAACAAAGCCCTCGATGAATTCGAACCGCCGAAAAGCACTGGTATTGTGGGCAAACCTAAAAAGAGCGTTGCGAATGAATTAGATGCGCCTAAAGGAAATGATTTAAAAGGGGTTGAGAGTAAAAAACCATCTAACTCAGTCAACAAAAAATATAGCTCAAATTTAGTTAATAATCGCAAGATGTATAAAACCGATCTTGACTTTATGTCAGGAATACCAACACATGTTGATTCAAGTGTCCATAAAAGTATTAGAGCTAAAATTGAAGGTGGTTGGTCAAACCTTGATTTAATGAAAAATGGTAATGCCCCTATAGGCAAAGACGGTAAGCAAATAAACTTACATCACATTTTGGGACAAGAGCCAAGCCCAATGGTTGAGCTTTTATCTTCGACTCATAAAAAACATCATAAAGCTTTACACGGTCTAATCGAAGATGGTAAAAGTTTTAGGAATAACCCTTCGCTCCAATATCAGTATGAAAAATTTAAAAAAGAATACTGGAAACTTAGAGCACAAGATTTTGAGTAGGTAAATCTGTATGAATAAATATAGTGAGTTAATAAAACAACTTGATTTGAGTGAACACGAAACCTTTTGGCAAGGTTCGGCTGACTTGAAAGAAATTGCACTTCTTGAACAGCTAATTTCGATAAAGCTCCCATATTCATTAGTTAATTTTTTAAAAGAATGTGGTGGTGGAGGAACAATCGATTCCGAGGTATCTGGTATTGAAGATAATAATGCTACTTTGAAGCTTGGAGGAACGATATTAGGTGACACACTTGATTGCAGGGAAACATTTGAATTACCCCCACATTTAATTGTGATTTTTTATAAAGAAAATGAAATTTGTTGGTGCTTAGATTCTAGTACCCAAGAAAAAGAATACCCACTAGTTAATTATAATTTATTTAAAAAACAAGTTGACGGAGTAATAGCTGACTCCTTCCTCTCATTCTTTTGTGAGTATGTTGAGCTTAGAACCTCGTAGAATCTATATAAGCTAATTAAATACGCTAAGGACAGCCCATGCAACCCGATATTAAAAGCACCCCGCAACACCTAGGTCAGTACCTTTACCAGCAAATAGATGAGCCATGGCATGAAGCACACCTTATTTTAGATTGCGAAAACAACAATACACTTGAATGCAAAGCTCACTTTATTAAAGCAGACGACGAAACACAGCATGCAATTGCTGTATCTGAAAATATAACAGCGTTGTTTAAAACGTTATTTGACCACGCAATTAAAAATGAAGTGGAAGATTGGCAACGCGCTATTTTTACAATTACGCGTAAAGGCCAATTTAACTTAAACTTTGAGCGCGATAATAATAATGACGAAGAATTAATAACCGCTGTTAAAATACATTAAGTATTAATGTAACCCGCTCTTTAACAACATGGCTGTTGGCTGGTGCTACAGCCTGAAAGAATTAGCACCTTAGCCTGTATTTCAAATTGGGTCCCTCATTTACTTCTCATTCTTTTCTCTTTGTGCAATATGGCTTTAAGTGAATTATTTACAAAGAGCTTAAGAGGCGCTGCGCTTAGAGAGTAAAAGTACTATTAAATAGTCAGTTTACTATTCATGAAATATCAACAAGTTGGCAATACGACCTACTGCTGCCACAGCTTGCCATAGACGGCATGCAAGCCACGATTAAACAGCTTGATGAAATAGCGCCCAAAATAGACCAAGGTGTTAAAGGCGCAGCCAGTGAGATTGGCAATCGCGTAAACAAAGCCCTCGATGAATTCGAGCCGCCGAAAAGCACCGGTATTGTGGGTAAACCTAAAAAGAGCATTGCGAATGAATTAGATGCGCCAATTAGTAATGAGCTTAAAGGGGCTAAAGCAGCGAATCGCTTAAATCTGAAAACACCAGATGATTTTAAAGATATGTTTAAATCACTTAACCATAGAAAAGCAGCCGCAGGTGAATATAATGCTCATGCGTTAATGTCCTCTAAAAACTATAAACCCATTGGTAATACAAATGGTCAGTATAAAATGGGCGAAACGGGCATTGATGGTATTTACTCTCATATAGGTCCGCCACCAAGAACAGCCATCACTGAAGCTAAGTACAACAAAGCCAGGCTAGGAATGACTGGTGACGGCAAGCAAATGAGTGATGATTGGGTTACTGATAAACGCTTACAAAAAGCAGGGCTAAGTAGGAAAGAACGATCGAAAATTTTGAAAAGCCTAGATAAAAATGATGGCTCAGTTGAGAAAATATTAATACGCAATAAACCTGATGGTGCTCTTGTTGTAAAAAAATTAGATATTAATGGGAGTGTCATCGGTACACCCCTAGGTTTTTAGGACGAAAAATGCTTAGAGATAAATTAAAAAGTAAAGCTTACTTTGATGAACAAGTAGAATTTAGTCTTGAAACAATTCAAGAATACATTGATGACCTAAAAAAAGATAACAGCTTAACTGTTAATTCAAAAATGAGGTTTTCTTTTAGACTCGTAGATTACACCTCGAGATTGCTTCACGAACGCTACTCCCGCGGAGACAATTTAACTGAGCTCAAACCTCATTTACTTGAAGCACTTGAATACCGTCAATGGCAAAAAAACTATGCTGATGCCTTGCCTGCAAATGAACAAAAAGATCGCATTGGATGGGAGGAAATTCGCACTGACTATCTTGAAAACTGGCTCGACTGGCTCGCTTTTGCCTATTGTTTAGATATGGATGATAGCTATTACACGCAGGCTCTTGAATTAATCGCTAATCAAGGACTTGATGTATTGTTCGACTCTATTGCATTGAAAATGGGCGACACTGAACGAGCAGTTTCTAATGATTTATTATTCAAAAAACGATTTAAAAAGCTACACGATGTCATTGCAGCAGACATTGAGCAACAACCTTCTTTAATGAAAGCATACCTCGATGCATGGTATAAACTGATAGATTCACCCGACTATCATTTAATGGATACGGATGCCTACATTGGGTATTGGAGCTGGGAAGCAGCTTTAGTCGTTAAACTTTATAATATTGACGACAGTAACTTTATTGACCACCCGTATTACCCTAAAGATTTAGTTCACTTTAAAGGATGACATGGATGTTACGTGATAACCGTCAGGATGAAGGCTACTTTCAAACACTTACGAGTGACCTTGATGAAGCTCTAACTGAAACACAAGCCGCACTCGACGACGCTGTATTTACCTCCCCTACTCAGCGCGTTGATGTGGCTCAGAGATTGTTTCAACTAGCCATTATGCGAGCTGTGGCGCATTATTCTTATGGTGCCTATATTGATGAACTACGCCCTTTTGTACTCGCTATTTTACCTTATCGTGAACAGCTCACCTTGGTAGCTAATAACATTCCACAACCCCATCAGTTTTACCGTGTTGATTTTGAACAACTTGGAGGCGCTGGCGATGCGTGTGGCTCTGCGAATATAAATCGCTATATTTATACGCTTTGGTGGCTGTCGTTACTCGTTGCCTGCGACGCGCCCACTGAGCATATTAGTAAAACGCTTGATGTCATTGGTGAACAAGGTAAAGATGCATTATTTGATGCTATTGCCGTAAAGCTCGGTGATTCACAACGCCCTATGGCAAAAACCCTCTATTACCCTGATGTTTACCAGTGTTTGTTTGATGCCTTTAGTCTTGATAAAAATACGCAAGCACAGAAGCTAAACCAGTTTATATCGCAGTGGTATGCCCAACTTGATGATGCCGACTGGCACGGCAACCATGAATGTGATTGTGAATTTGAATATACTGATTATTACATTGGGTACTGGTGTTTAGAGCATGCGTTAGTGGCAAACTTACTTGGTATAACCAAAGTACAACTTACGCCACATCCAATGCTAGCCAATGATTTAATACGTAATAAACATGAGCGCTAAGGTCAGCCAATGCAACCTGATATAAAACACATCCCGCAACACCTAGGTCAGTACCTTTATCAGCAAATTGATGCTCCGTGGCTTGAAGCACAGCTTATTTTAGATTGCGATAATAATAATGTGATTGAGTGCAAGGCCCACTTTATAAAAACAGATGATGATACACAGCATGCAATTGCTGTATCTGAAAATATAACAGCGCTGTTTAAAACGTTATTTGACCACGCCATTAAAAACGAAGTGGAAAATTGGCAGCGCGCTATTTTTACTATCACTCGTCAAGGCCAATTTAACTTAAACTTTGAGCGCGATAATAATGACGAAGAATTAATATCCGCTGTTAAAACATATTAAGTATTAATGTAACCCGCTCTTTAACAACACGGATGTTGTGAGGCTAGGCGCTATAACTTTTAAAGCATAGCGCCCTAGCCTTTCAAGTAATGACTGCTTTTTACGGTTAACGCCCTTATTTACTTCTCATTCTTTTCTCTTTGTGCAAACAATATTTTAAGTGAATTATTCACAACGCGGGCGGCGAGATAAAACTCGACAGCCAAGGTAATGTTGATATTACCGCCACTAACGTACTCACACTCGATGGCACATTTATAACCTTTGATGGGCCGGTTGATTACGACATAACCAGCCCACACACAGCGCGGGCACCAAGTAATGCAAGCCCTGCCAATATTAGCCAAGTGACTGCGCTTGATTTGAGTGACAATACGTTATCCGCAAGTACACTCGCTCAGCTTGAACTTGAATACCTTTATGATGATGGTTCG
>NZ_BADV01000064.1:0-865 GCF_000238895.1 Pseudoalteromonas sp. BSi20429
CCCGTTGATGGTATTGACTATATCGTTATCGATAATGAGGGCATTGAACATACCGGCTCACTGGCAAACGGTGTAGCCACCTTGGCTAATTTACCGCAAGGTAAAAGTGATGTTTTGCTGCGCGCAACCACTCAAGCGGATGAACAACAACTCACCCAACTGCGTAACGACTTTAAACAACATCTCACCTCCATGCTTAATGAAATACGCAAACAAGCAGCTATTGGCGATGCTATTTTTGAGCAAGAGGATTTTTTTACCCAATGGATGATTGAAACCGGTGCACGCGCAACGGGCCTGTATCAAGGCGCAAAGTCCCTTGTAACGGGTATCGCTGATTTAATCGTATTGGGGATTGATGTAAATATCAGTGTGTATTCTGCCTGCTTTAGAATGATTGATGCTGTTGCCAGTGGTGATAAACACGCGGTTAAGCACGAACTTGAAACAATTTTAGCCTTTAGCCAAAAAACAACCAGTGCATTATCAGATGCCTTTGAATTATTACTCGCCTTAATGGACGATGAAGACACCCGCAATACACTCGCGCGCTTCCCGTATGACTATATTGAAGCCCACTCGTACGTTGATAAACAGCGCATAACTGGTGTAATGGCCTTTGAAATATTATTAGCGATATTAACAGGCGGGGTGGGTGTTGCCGCTTCTGCAGCGAGTAAATCAAAACACCTTGCCAGCGCCAATCGCGCACTGGTTAATATGGCCGATATACTTAAGCGCAAACAGCTAGATAAAACAATATCGCACACAGTATCGCCTGAGCAACCTAAATTAATTGAGCGCATTGACAAGCCCGATACGGTATTACAACCAGGTACCAATCGAGGCGTAACAACGCAGGTGT
>NZ_BADV01000063.1:0-2788 GCF_000238895.1 Pseudoalteromonas sp. BSi20429
GCAAACTCGATGCCCGAGTGGTGGAATTGGTAGACACAAGGGATTTAAAATCCCTCGACTAACAAGTCGTGCCGGTTCAAGTCCGGCCTCGGGCACCATCTCTCTATTAAGCGCTCTGCTTAAAAAATATCTAATAAATCTTCTAATATCTATAAAATATCCAGTAAAAATCCTGATTTATCATTTTTATGTTTTCTATGGTTTATATTATCTTGATATGCACTATTTTATGCATGGTCTACCCAATAATAGCGTTGTGTGATAGTTCATTAAGAGTTTGTATATCTATCGTATTAAAGATATATATGAGTAAGCATAATGTAATATTTCCAAACCCAATCCTATAGCGCCTCAAATAAACCAGCCATGCAATCTTTAGCGACACACAGTACTTAATGCTAATGAATACACTTTGAACTGAACTAAAGCGTCATAGACTTATGATACCAACCAGTAAAGTAGGCCATTAGCTTTAAAAAATTCAAAACAGTAAAGCAATCTACACCTCGAGAGCAAACAACCTTGAAAGTAAAGTTCAAACACCTATGTGCTGGTAGCATAAAGTAATACCAATCTGCTTATATATCGGGTCTATTTAAGGTTAAGGAAATTACGCTAGATCTAGGCAAAATTTTTTGTATCTAGTGTTCTCGGCAATTGCTCCCTGCATTGCTCTACCTCCTGCATCCATGCAGTCGTAAATAAAAATTTTTAACGACGTTATAGTGCAATTTAATTCGTTAAATTGCTCAGAGATTTATGCAGGTTGGTATAGTTGTCGAATTGGTTGCTAACACATGCTCATTGGAAGTTAAAAATCGCGGGTAAGAGTAAGTCTAGAGTTATGGTGAGAACTTCAAATAGGTAAACAATAAAGTGCTTATACATAATGCAGAGCTATGGGCATTAAACATCTGTTTTTGTAGGTTGTCTTGTCTAGGCTGATAATCAGATAATGTCTATACAGTTCTTATCGTCCGTAACAGCTTTTATTTATAAATGATCGAGTGCTATGTGTCAGGACTTTTTATTTTTAGAACTAAAAAAGCGAGCCGTAGCTCGCTGTTTATTGTTTATTTCCAGGCCTCGGGATCGACCTCTTTAGCAAGTTTAGGATGCTTACTTTTGTCAAAGGTGGGTATTAAGCCCTTTTTGCGTTGTTCGTTGTAATCTTTAGAGAGCCATACAACAACACCTGAAAGCATAAATAGCGCTATAACGTTTACAATGGCCATTAAACCCATTGATATATCTGCCAGCGTCCAAATTAAACCAAGCTCACCAACAGCACCAAACATCACCATACCTAAAACAACAAGTCTAAAGATAAACATACCTTTATTAGAGTTGTGCTCTAAAAACATTAAATTTGTTTCAGCGTAAGAGTAATTAGCCACAATAGAAGTAAAAGCAAAAAACAATATAGCAATGGCAATAAAGTAAGTACCCCAGTCGCCGACATGTTCTTGTAATGCTGCTTGTGTAAGTTCAATCCCCATAACACCAGATTCAGGTACTAATTGCTGCGATAGTAAAATAAGAGAAGCAGTCGCTGTACAAATAACAATAGTATCAATAAATACACCTAGCATTTGCACATAACCTTGTGATGCTGGATGAGGAGGGTAAGGTGTCGCAGTGGCTGCAGCATTAGCTGCACTACCCATACCAGCTTCGTTTGAGAATAAGCCACGCTTTATACCTTGGATCATAGCTTGTGTAACACCATAACCAATTGCACCTGCACCAGCTTGTTCAATACCAAAAGCACTTTTTATTATAAGTACAATTACATCAGGTAATGCAGTAAAGTTAATAGCGCATACATAAAGAGCCACTAACAAGTAAGCTAATGCCATAAATGGGACAACCATTTCAGCAAAACGAGAAATCGTTTTCAAACCACCAAAAATAATAATACCAGAGCCAATAACCAAGCAAATGCCTACTATATACTTAGGTACATCAAACGCTACTTCAAATGCTGCAGCAATAGAGTTTGACTGTACGGCGTTAAATACCAAACCAAAGGCTAAAATTAAGCATAACGAGAATAAAGTCCCCATCCAGCGTTTACCTAAGCCGTTTTGCATATAATAAGCAGGGCCACCTCTAAAATTGCCATCAGCATCTTTTGTTTTATAAGCCTGAGCCAAAGTACTTTCAGCAAAGCTTGTAGCCATACCTATTAATGCAATAAGCCACATCCAAAAAATAGCACCTGGCCCACCTAGGTATAAGGCAACAGCAACACCAGCCATATTACCTGTACCAACGCGTGCAGCTAACGAAGTACAAAAAGCCTGAAAGGATGAAATTTCATTATCGGCACATTTACGAGAGCCAAACATAACTTTGAACATATGTGGAAATTGCACAAACTGAATAAAGCCTAGTCGAAAAGTAAAAAAGAGGCCTGCTGCTATTAATAAGTAGACAAGAACTTGGCCCCATAGAAGGGCACTTATACTGTTTATTATGTCTGTCATGGATACTGCCTAAATACATGAGTTAAAAAAAGTGACCGCAACTTATCACATCAGGATAAAAGTGTTTAGTTTTAAAGTTCAAAAACAGAGTTATCAACAGGGTTTTGTGGGTAACTTGTGCTTATCGTGTGTGCTTGCTTGGGGCTTAATTTTAATTACTATTTTATGCAAATAACGCTTGCGTAAAATCCGCCGCTCCCTATAATGCGACCCCACTGAGACGGGAAACGCCAACGCATAGCGAGGAGCGAACTACTCAGAGAGTTAAGTAAAACTTCGGTTTTAAATTATCTAAAAAG